>JAPHUN010000004.1 GCA_026193435.1 Chlorobium sp. | reverse complement strand
ATTGCTCAGCAGAGATCCCCTCGCCTATCCGGCAGTACATTGTTGAAAATCAGTTGTATCAGTAGGTTCGCTTTCGTATAACCACGGCATACGGTTTTCAGGTCAGCACGACCGCATCGCCAGCCTTTGCGGTTTTTTTGATTTTTGGCTTTTCCGCCTACATGGATTTGGGAGCTGAAATCCCCAATATCCTGAATCCGTTACGAAGTACCTGACGGGTTGCAAGAGAAAGGACGAGCCGGGCCGTACGGATGTCCGGGTCAGCTTTCAGAATGGGACACTCCTGGTAGAAACGGTGGTAGAGTTCCGCAACGCTGTGCAGATACTCCACCATTTTCTGCGGCTCAAGAATTCTTGCGCAGGTTTCGATAACGTCCGGATAGTCAAGCAGGGTAAAGCCGAGCTGTATTTCGTGTGCAGAGGTCAGTTTTCGCATAAGATGAGCATCTGCCGATCCTTTTTCCAGGCTGAAGTCAGCCTCGTTCTCAGCTATGCGCAGAAGACTGCAGATGCGCGCATGAGCGTACTGAAGGTAGAACACAGGGTTGTCTTTCGACTGTTTCTTGGCGAGATCGATGTCAAAATTCAGATGGGAGTCCTTGCTGCGCATGATGAAAAACAGTCTTGTGGCATCAGCTCCCACGTCATCGATAAGGTCGTCAAGGAGGTCGGCATTGCCCTTTCGGGTTGACATTTTTACCGTCTCTCCATTGACCGTTGTCGTGACAAACTGATTGATCGCAACGCGAATACGGCCGGCGTCGTAACCCAGAATCTTCAGGGCTTCTATGACGTCCGGGTACTCATCTATGTGATCGGCTCCGAAAATATTGACGATTTCGTCAAAACCGCGCTCGAATTTGGTTACATGGTAGGCTATATCCGGCAACCGGTAACTTGGTTCACCGCTGGATTTGACAAGTACCTTGTCTTTTTCCTGCCCCAGTCTGGTGGTCATGAACCAGGTCGCGCCATCATAGTGGTCGATAAATCCTTTCTGATGTAATGCGTCGATAACCTGCTGGTTGGGTGAAATGCCGCTTTCATCCTCCTGATAGAGCCTATGTTCGTTGAAATAGCTGTCGTGTGTGATATCAAGACGGTGAAGCGTGTTTTTAATGTGTGTGAAAATATGGTTTTCAGCGGTTTGTTTGAAAAGCTCGGGAGAGTCGGAATCAATGAGTTTTTCGCCATGTTTTTCAAGGATTGCAGCCGCAATCTCCCTGATGTAGTCGCCCTGATAATGGGTGTCGGGAAATTCGACAGCAATCCCGCACAGTTCGAGGTATCTAAGGCGGACAGATTCTGAAAGGATGCTCATCTGCCTGCCGGCGTCATTGAAGTAATACTCTCTGGTGACGGTGTATCCCTGAGCCTCCAGAATATTCGCGATGCAGTCTCCGAGAACACCTCCTCTTCCACGCCCTATTGTCAGCGGGCCGGTAGGATTGGCACTGACATACTCGACTATGGCGTTTTTCCCCTCTCCGGCAAGGCCACGTCCGAAACGGTCAGATGACGTGAGAATCTGCTCAACCTGCTTCATGATAAAGGCGGGTTCGAGATAGAAATTGATAAATCCCGGTCCCGCTATCTCGGTCTTGCTGACGGTGGTCTCGCTGAACGAGAGATTCTCTGTGATTTTCTGCGCAAGCTGACGCGGATTCATGCCGCACTCGCCGGCAAGAACAAGCGCGATGTTGGTGGAGAAATCGCCAAGCCTGCTGTCCGAGGGCTTTTCTATCTTGATCGCCCTGCTGGCGGGAATGCTGGCTTTGTGCAGGGCCTGCTTTATGTGTTCTGTTAGATACTCTCTCATGGTGGAGCGGTAATGCTCAGCTTTCAGATGGTTGTTCGAAACAGAGTTTTTCAAGAACCCCGGCCGGGCTCAGGGCTGTATAATCTTTTATGACACCCATGACGCCTGAGCAGGCGCTCATGATTTCAACCGGGTTTGTCGTTGCAAGAGCGATGCTTTTCATGCCGGCTGCGTTTGCCGCCTCAATACCGGGAAGAGCATCTTCAAATACGATACATCTGGACGGGTCGGTATCAAGAAGCTCAGCAACACGAAGGAAGATATCCGGGTGAGGTTTCCCGTTTTTTACCTGATGAGACCCGACTACCGCCTTAAAACGATTCTTCAAGCCCGGTATGCCGAGGGTGTACTCAATATTTCTTGCTCCGGCGCCGGTGCCGACGCCCAGGTTTATGTTCAATGATTCCGCACTGTCAAGAAATTGTTCCAGGCCCGCTATAGGGCTCATATCTTTTCTGTACATGACACGGTAGAGAAAATCCTTCAGCTCTGTGAGGTGCT
>JAPHUN010000316.1 GCA_026193435.1 Chlorobium sp. | reverse complement strand
TGATAATCCTGCCTGTCCGAGTCGTCGGGTTTTCTTGTGAAATACGGGGGAAGCGGAACAGTACCAATTTTCTCAACAAGATCAAAAACATCTATTTCCGGGTTGAGAAAGCGTATGGTACGACCTCTTGATGTTGTGTTGTCAACCACTTCGGCAACCACATCATCCTGAAAATATATTTTGTTGCCGACCCGGACTTTCCTTGCAGGATCGACAAGAACGTCCCATAACCCGGCTTCCTTGTTCAGTTCGCGCAGAAGAAACACTTCTATCTTGGCATCGGTTTTTTCTTTCTGGCCGAAAATCTTCGCGGGAAAAACCCTGCTGTTGTTAAGAACGAGAAGATCGCCCTTTTTGAAATATGAGACGATATCGGAAAATGCTTTATGATCGATATCCTTTTTTCTACGGTTCAGCACCATGAGTTTGCAGTCCTCGCGGTTTTCCACTGGGCGATCTGCAATTCTGGTCTTTGGCAGGTTGAATCGAAAGTTTGAAAGACGCATAGAAGTAAGGTGACAATGGGTCAAGGATACGGGAAAAATAACGTGTTACTATATACCGTTTCCCGAAGAAAAAACAAATAGTCGAATCAGTCGCTGAAAAGCCCCGCATTCCTGACAATCCGGATGCAGGGCTTTTCAGAGAGCTAAGAGAAGTTGTCGACTGCCTTTTCTCCTCTGCCGATGGTTTTTTTCTTTCCGGCTATGCTGACGGTTACTGTTTCTTCAGTACTCTCAAGAAGGTTTACCGTAACGGTGTTCCGGTCGATGATAATGCTGTACCAGTTGTTGCGGAAACATATCTTCAGCTCCAGTGATCTCCAGTGAGACGGCAGGTTCGGTTGAACATGCAAGATTTCATTCGCGAACGATATGCCGGCAAAGTACCTCGTGACGGTATCAAGTGTGCCTCCCATCACGCCGCAGTGGATCCCTTCCTGGGTCGTCCCGCCCTGGGTATCCATGATATCGCTTTTCAGCGATTCTGTAAACCATTGCCACGCGGTTTTATGGCCGTCATGCAGATAGCTCGATATGATGGAGTGAACAACCTTGCTGAGCGTTGAACCGTGGCTGGTACGTGGTTCATAGAACGTGTAGTTGTCCCGAACCATTTGTATCGGGTCATCGATTTTGTGTCCGTTTTTTTCAAGGATTTGCTGAACCTCTACCGGAGACAGGGCATAGTAGGTCATCAGCACGTCAGCCTGCTTGGCGACCTTGTACTTGTCCGGAGTATCACCTTCGGCTTTCAGAATCCTGTCCATACGGTGGATGTTGCCGTATTTTTTTCTGTACTCTTCCCAGTCGAGCTCCTTGAGCTCCATATAGCCGTCGAATTGCTCGATGATGCCTTCTTCTGTAATAATGACATGCAGGTTGCTGCATATCTCGTTCCATGTCCCGATTTCATCATGCCCGAGACCGATAGCAGCGACCAGCTTCTCCATTACCGAAGGATCTAAGGTTTCAGCCAGTTTGACAGCCTTATCGAGAAGCCAGGCGGTCATGATGTTGGTATAGGCATTGTCCGTTATTCCATCCTTGGGACTTCCCGGAAGTTTTTCATGGAACTCATCCGGTCCCATAACGCCTTCAATATGATAGTCGTCGCTCCCTGGGAGGCGTTTGGCTATACTTGCCCAGAAACGAGCGATCTCAAAGAGCATTTCAGCACCGTACTGCTCCAGAAAATCCCTGTCACCGGTTTCATGCGCATAGCGCCAGGTATTATAGAAGACCGCGATCGAGACATGTCTCTGGTTTCTGCTTAAATCAGGGCCCCAGCTGTCGCTCTGCGGGTTATAGTGAACAACCTGTGTTTCTTCGCTCCCATCGTCAGCGGTCTGCCAGGGGAACATCGCGCCTTTGAACCCGTTTTCCCGTGCATACTCCCTTGCCGCATCGAGCCTCTGGTAACGGTACATCAGCAGGGCTTTTGCAATATCGGGGAAATGCTGGGTGAAGAAGGGCAGAATATAGATCTCGTCCCAGAAAATGTGCCCCCGGTAGGCTTCACCGTTAAGACCTCTTGCCGGCATACCTGCATCTATGTGAGGGTTATGCGGCGAAGCGGTTCCCATGAGATGATAGATGTGAAAACGCAGGGCTTTCTGGCTGAAGCGGTCACCGTCTATGGTGATATTGCATCGTTCCCATATGTTCTGCCAGGCTTTTTTATGGGATGCAAAAAGATCTGAAAAGCCTGATGCAGAGGCTATGGTTTTGGCGGCGGCATCTGCCGGGTCACTCCGGTCACTGTCGAGCGAGGTATGAACCGCGACTATTTTTTCTACGGTACATTCCTGTCCTTCGTGCAGCGAAACGGTGAAGCGCTCGGCGATATATCTTGATGCGTCATCCACGATTTTCTGTGGCTGAACAGCGTTGCCGGAAATTCGTGCGCTGCTTTTTGCGCGGGTCACAATCTGATAGCGGGAACTGCTTGTCTGTACATGCAGGAATATTCCTTCGCCGGAGCTGCCGCTGTCGATATGTTCAAGGTGGTCGGAAGCCAGAGAGCTGTATCGTTCAACACCCTTGTTTTCGATCGTTCCATCGATCGCGAGTCTGAATTCAATGTCTCCGGAATAGTTTATCGGAGTATAGGAGAACTCGAGGGCGCAGAGGTGCGGATTATCCATGCTCGCTATGCGACTGCTTTCAATACGCGTTATCCTTCCCAGATTGTCCTGAAAAACGATCTCACGCTTCATGACGGCGTGTTGCGTATCAAGGCTTTGACGATAGCTCAGGATGTTCTGTTCGAAAGGGTCGATGAAGTCCCCGCAGCAGATCCTGAACTCCACGGGCAGCCAGTTCGGGCAGTTGACGAAATCGTTGTTGACAATCGATTCCCCATGCACGTCTGAGGGGATTTTATTGAAAACACCCGCTATATAGGTGCCGGGATAGTGGTGCGGGGAGGCTTTTGAACCTTCGTAAGCTCCTCTTGTTCCGAGATAGCCGTTGCCTATAGCGGTCAGTGTCTCCCGGAGCTTTTCCTCTTCGGGTTTGAACGATGAGTAGTTCAACTGCCAGCCATCTTCGAGAATTTCTTCCTGGAACCATCTCGAGACCTCATCGACAGTGATTTCTCCCAGGTCTCTTACGACAATGTCAGCGCCTTCTTCCTTCAGGCGAATGCCCTCGATTTCCCGGGCGATACCGAGAACCAAACCGAAATTGCCGGCTGCTCCCGCCTGTACGCCGGAAATAGCGTCTTCGACGACAACACAGTCATGAGGATGGAGGCCGAGATTATCCGCTGCGGTAGTGAAAATATCCGGGTTTGGTTTGCCTTTCAGGCCAAGCTCAAGAGATACTTCCCCGTCAACTCTGGTTTCAAAAAGATGTTCGAGTTTCGAAAGTTCAAGTATCAGCTTGCAGTTTCTGCTCGAGGAAGCAATACCGATACGGATGCCTCGGGACTTCAGCTCAAGGATGAAGTCCACGGTACTCTGGAAAACTTCAGGTCCTTCCTTGATGAGTATCTCCGTGAAAACCTCGTTTTTTTTGTTACCCAGCCCGCAGATAGTGGGCATTTCAGGGGTATCATCGATCTTTCCGAACGGCAGTTCAATATCTCGTGACTCAAGAAAACTTCTGACCCCTTCCATTCGAGGCTTTCCGTCAACATAACCGAGGTAATCCCTGTTCGGCTCGAAAGGCACAAACTGCTCTTCGTTTGCAGCCGCATACTCTTTCAGAAATGAGTTGAACATTGACTCCCAGGCCAGACTATGGATTTTTGCAGTTCCTGTTACAACACCGTCCAGATCGAAAATGACACCTTTTAACATAGTTTTTGATATAGGTTAATCTCTTTTTGAAATAACATCTGTCTGCAGGGACAAGTATCCCAGAATTGTAAGGAAAATATCAGGTGCAGGAAGAATCAGGTTTTGAGGGCAGATCTTCCGTACCTCTTCAATAAGTTTCGGGTCCTTCGTCACGAAAATCGCCCACACGTCGTTGCACATTTCCACAGCTTTTTTCAACATCGGTATGTCTGAAAAAGTGTCTCCGCAGACAAGGTTGGTTCCGATATCGGTTTTGAAGCCGATGGTCTTGCAGATAAATTCAAGGCCGTCACCCTTGTCGAAATCCTTGGCCGCTTCGTTTCCTTCCCGGTCTATTGTTAGAATGATTTCAATGTCAAGGCCGGTATCTTCGATGCGGAAGTTATTTCCTTCAGGATCAATCTCCCGCACAATGCTTTTTATCTTTTTAAGGAATGCTGTTGATTCCTCAGGATGTATTGAACGGGTTATATCCTGTCTGGCTATGGTGGTCTGGCCGAACTTGAACTGTAGCGCTGAACCGATAAAATTGAACTTTTCAAAGCTCGGGTCCTTGAGTAATTCACGCAGTTTGCCGTTGAGCAGGCTTATCAGATCCTCTTTTTTCGCATCGATGGGATAGCTGTGAAAGTTTCCCTGAGGATCGATGAACTCTCTTCCTTTTGAACCTGCGTAAAAGAAGAGGTCCTGGGGATTTATCGAGACGTTCAGTATCCCGAAGTCCTTGAGGGGAGCTGAAGTGATGAAGATCGGATAGTTGCAGCGGTTTTTTGCGAATCTCGAAAGAAATATCGAGTTATAGATCGGCTGGACAGATGAACGGTATCTCCCGCAGTAATTGTTCGTGGTGCCGTCACGGTCGGTTATGAACGCATTGAAATTCTTGTCACAAAGCTTTTTCAGGCCATTGGTTACGTGCTTTTTGAAATCAGGACTGAACTTTGAAAGGTATTTGATAAACCGGTCTTCACCATATTCCAGATAGTAAATATCTTTTTGCAGCTCTCTGATCTCGTAGGTGAGATCAACCTCTATCAGCTTGTTTTCGTCAAGAAGAAGGATTCTCTGGCCGGTATCATCGTCGATATGAATGGTCTCGAGAGAGTACATGGCGTTTTTCAGGGACTCTATGCACATTTTGCCGACTACCCTCTGACTCATGATATTTTGTACGATGGGCTGGCGAAGGTCGCGGGTTTCAGATTTGAGCTGGTAGAGCTCTTTGAGTGTTCGAATATCCTGAAGCGGGATTGGTGAAGAGCATGTATCGAGCTTCCGTTTCTTGAGAATCTGTTTTTGCATGGGTTCAGGTTGAAGAAGCCGTTTTTTTACAATAGGATGATTATTAATCTAATAAAAGATCCTTTTAAAGGATTTATTATTTGCGAAAAAGTCACGTTTATGCGCCTGATTTTTTTCTATGTGTCGGTCTACAGGGGTGTACTGCATGCGTTTACTTTTTGTGTGATTTGCGCGTGAATGGTATCCGGATCAGAGCAGGCGTCGAAGAGCACGAAACGCTTTTTTTCCGCAATGGCAAGTTTCAGATACCCTTCCCTGACCCGTTGATAGAAAGAAAGACCGGAGCTTTCCATGCGGTCCATCTCATTGTTTTCAAATGCCAGAGGAAGGGATTTTTCAGAAAACTTTCTGATAAGGGCATCTTCAGGTGAGATATCGAGAAAGAAGGTAAGGTCAGGCTGCAATCCGAAGGTGGATATGTCGTTGATTTTCTGCAGCATGTTCAGATCGAGGCCGCGGCCATATCCCTGATAGGCGGTGGTTGAGTCAAAAAACCGGTCAAGGATTACCACCTTGCTCTTTTCAAGTTCCGGCAGAATGACTTGTTGTACCAGTTCGGCACGGCTTGCCGAGAATAGCAGAAGTTCGCCCATCGGGGTGATGTCGTGCTTGCTTTCCAGCAGAAGTTCTCTGATTTTTTCCGCGACAACGGTGCCTCCCGGTTCACGAAGCGTCAACACCTCCCGGCCGTTATCCACAAGATATTTTTCAAGTTTTTTAACCTGGGTTGACTTGCCTGCGCCGTCTATACCTTCGAATGTGATGAGCATTGCTGTAAGCGGATTATTATTCCTCGTTAAGGAAAAAGCCGGTCACCTTTTTGCTGAATGATTCGGGGTATTCAAGCATGGGAGCGTGACCGCAGTTTTTGAAAATATACAGTTCCGAGCCGGGAATTTCGTTTTGCGCGATTCTGGCAACAGAAGGTGAAATATACTGATCATGATCACCCCATAAAATCAAAACCGGAATATTGAGCTGATCGAGTTGCTGCCGAAGCCCTGTCTGAAAAAGATCCAGCTGCCTGAAATTTCTGTTCAGGGCCATAACGGTTTCTATCGCGCCCCTGTCTCTCGATACCGTGAGGTTTTTTGTATAGGAAGCGCGCTCTACCCGCCGGGGGTTGTCAAAAGCTGTCGCAAAGGCCTTTGAGGCGACCGTTTCGCTGGTAAATACTTTTTTTAACACCTGTTTGACTCCGGGCAGGCTGATGCCTCTGACCCAGCCGGGCAATTCGGTAAAGCCGTCGGTATTGCTCAGCACGAGTTTGTCGAAACTTCCGGGATAGAGCAGTTCCGTTGCCAGCAGGTATTTTCCTCCCATTGAATGACCGACAGCGAATATTTCCCTGCTTTCAGGTGTCCGGGTTTTTTTCAGGAACTCCCTGATCAGTGACGCATAGAGCTGAAGAGAGTAGGGCGCGCGTTTCGGTTTGTCAGATCCCCCGAATCCCAGCAGATCAAGCGCGAGAACCCTGAACGAACGGGAAAGAGGAGGAATGACCTGTTCAAAAAAATCAAGGGAACAGGAAATTCCGTGAAGCAGAAGCAGCGTCGGCCCCGGGCTTCCGGTGTCGAAGTAACGGTGTGTATGTCCTCCAAGGATGATGGTACTGCTGTTTTGAGGCATGGCTGAGAAGCGAATGATGATTTCCGGTGGTTGAAACGTTTTGAGGAATAAACAATCACGCGCTCGATAAAGGTTCCGGGAGGAAGGGGGAGGCGGAAGTGCTGAGTGCTGAGTGTTGAGCAATGAGCAATGAG
>JAPHUN010000169.1 GCA_026193435.1 Chlorobium sp. | reverse complement strand
TGCTGTTGCAAGTCTGGGTTCAGTTGCGCTCACGCTTGGCCTGATTATTTTTTATGTCTCGAAAAAATTCCATGTGGAAGAAGATCCTATGGTGACGATTGTCAATGATATCCTGCCGGGCGTCAACTGCGGAGCATGCGGATACCCAAGTTGCGGGCAGTTTGCCGAAGTGCTGGTGGAGACAAAAGACTCATCGATGACCTGCCCTGTCGGAGGGACAGACCTCGCAGCAAAACTCGGAGATACGCTTGGCATAACCATGTCCGAGCCGAAACCGATAACAGCCGTTGTCCTCTGCCAGGGAGATAACGACACGGCCAGAGAAACCGCCGAATACCTCGGAATCCAGGACTGCTGGGCAGCAACCCAGACCTATGTCGGGCCGAAACAATGCCGTTACTCATGCGTAGGCCTTGGTTCCTGTATAGCCTTCTGTGATTTCGGCGCGATGCGACTGGAGAATGGCCTTATCATCATCGACAAAGACCGTTGCACCGGATGCGGAGCGTGTATTCCTGCATGCCCTACAGGTGTAATCGTCATGCAGGAAAAGAAAGCTGAGCGCTATGTAATAGCCTGCAATTCACATGACAAGGGCGCTGCGACCAAGAAAGCCTGTGACGCAGGATGCATTGCATGCCAGAAGTGCGTAAAGGTCTGCGATGACGATGCGATCGTCATAGAGAACTTCCTTGCAAAAATCATACAGGAGAAATGTACATCCTGCGGGAAGTGCATCGAAGTCTGTCCCACCAAGGTCAACTGCATCCTGCTTGAAGAGGACCTCAAAGAAGCAAAACAAAAAAAAGCCTCTTAAATGAAGACATTCAAAACGGGAGGTATTCATCCTCCTGAAAGCAAGTTCACCGAAAATATTCCTGTTGAGCTCATGCCGGTTCCACAGGAACTGGCGATTTCGATGAACCAGCATCTCGGCAAACCGGCAAAACCCGTGGTGAAAGTCGGCAGTGAAGTAAAAAAAGGCGAACTGATCGGTGAAGCTGACGGATTCATTTCAGCAAACGTGCACGCAAGCACAAGCGGAAAAGTAAAATCTGTCAAACCGCACCCTCATCCAGGCGGACACTATGCCATGACAGTATTCATTACTCCTGACGGTCAGGATGAATGGGCTGAAGGAGTGAATACCGATCCGGTTGACTGGCACAGGTTTTCCAGAGAAGAGATCATCGGAAAAATAAAAGACGCGGGAATCGTCGGTATGGGCGGTGCCGGTTTTCCAACGAATGTCAAGCTTGCTCCTCCTCCGGACAAAAAGATCGACACCATCATTCTGAACGGTGCGGAATGTGAACCTTTTCTGACAGCTGACCACCGGCTTATGCTGGAATCACCGGAAGAAATAGTCGAAGGCCTGAACATTATAACATCACTTTTCGGGGGAGAGGCCAGAGCATACATAGGCATCGAGTCAAATAAAAAAGATGCTATCGAGACACTGACCAGCCAGGCTTCTTCAAAAGGAATCGAGGTTGTTTCGCTGAAAACCAAGTACCCGCAGGGCGCTGAAAAACAGCTGATAAACGCCATCACCGGAAGAACCATTGAACCAGGAGAGTTGCCGTTCGACAAAGGGTGCCTTGTTCAGAATATCGCTACGGCAGTTGCCGTATACGAAGCAGTCTGCAAAAACAAACCTCTTGTTGACCGCATCGTTACGGTCTCCGGTCTGGAAATAGGAAAACCGAAAAACATCAGAGCGTTAGTCGGCACAAGCTTCAGGGATATTTCCCTTTTCTGCGGTAACCTGAAAG
Source organism: Chlorobium sp. (assembly GCA_026193435.1). Lineage (GTDB taxonomy): Bacteria > Bacteroidota > Chlorobiia > Chlorobiales > Chlorobiaceae > Prosthecochloris. The sequence goes on along the minus strand of JAPHUN010000169.1, from coordinate 2,749 downwards.
AAAGCACCAACCAGATCATCTCCGGGGGACCGATGATGGGCAAGGCGGTTTACACGCTTGATGTACCCATAGTCAAAACCACCTCGGGCATTCTTTTTATCAACAACGCCGGCATCGAAAAAGCCCGGGAACGAGCCTGCATCCGCTGCGGAAAATGTGTTGACGTCTGTCCTCAGGGACTTGCACCCTGGCTTCTTGCCAATATCGCGCAACTCAGGGAATTCGATGAAATCCAGCTGCTGGGCCTGGCCAACTGCACGGAGTGCGGCAGTTGTACCTATGTCTGCCCGTCAAAACGCGAACTTGTTCACTGGATCAAGTATGCAAAGGCGCTCGTCAACAATCGCCAAAAGCGAAAATCAGCTTAACAGATCAGTAAACATTCTATGGAATCAGTTAATCTCAAAGTTTCAAACGCACCATTCGTCCGTTCGAAGGACTCCATCGAATCGGTGATGTACAATGTCGCCCTTGCCCTTGCTCCGGCAACGGTCATGTCGGTCTACCTTTTCGGCATGAGGGCTCTTGTCCTGACCGTGGTGTGTATTCTCAGTTGTATCGCCTTCGAATGGCTCATGGACAAGGCAAGAAACAAACCAAACTCCTGTCTTGACGGCAGCGCACTGGTTACAGGCCTGCTTCTTGCCCTGAACGTACCGGCGAATCTGCCGCTCTGGATGGTTGTGCTCGGAGCCTTTATCGCCATTGTAGCCACAAAACATGCTTTCGGAGGTCTCGGCTACAACGTCTTCAACCCTGCACTTGTAGCAAGGGTGTTTTTGCTCATCTCTTTTCCGGCTGCGATGACAAACTGGCCGTTCCCTGTTCCGTTTTCTTTTGACATGATGATCGATATGGAAACCGGGGCATCGCCTCTCGGCATCCTGAAAACAGACGGTGTGGAAGCTGCGCTCAGTTCACTCTCGCTCATGGACGGCTTTTACGGCAGAATGACCGGCAGCCTTGGGGAAACCTCTACATTGGCCCTGCTTGCAGGTGCCCTATGGTTATGGTACAAGAAGTACATTTCCATGCACATACCTCTCAGCCTTATCGGTTCGGTTTTTCTGTTCACCGGTCTTTTTCACCTGATTGATCCCGGGACATATGCTTCCCCGACATTCCATATGGTTACAGGCGGACTGATCCTCGGAGCGTTTTTCATGGCGACTGACATGGTTACTTCTCCGCTTTCAATTCGCGGCCAGCTGCTTTTCGGTTTAGGATGCGGACTTCTGACGGCCATAATCCGCCTTTGGGGCGGGTACCCTGAAGGCATTTCATTTGCCATCCTTATCATGAACTCTGTTGTTCCGCTTATTGACCGCTGGGACTTAAACGACAGAAAAGCACTAAATCAAAAGAAGCTGAAAACAACATGAGACCTATAATCATCATTACCCTTGTCGGTATCCTGAGTGCCTCTCTGCTTGCTGTCGTGGATGATTTCACACGAGAACCGATAGCGGTTGCCAAGGAACAGATGAAGCGCAAAGCGATCGAACAGATTTTTCCGTTTGCCATCGACAGTCTGAATACTGTTCAGGCTGAACATACGACATTTTACGAAGCATATGACCAGAACGATGCCCTTCAGGGCATTGCTGTTGAAACTGCCACAGACGAAGGATACAGCGGCAGGATAGAAGTCCTTCTCGGCGTTTCACCCGATAAGAAAATTCTTGATTACAAAGTCCTCTATCACCGTGAAACACCAGGACTTGGCGATAAAATCGACAAACCCAAATTCAAGAAGCAGTTCAAGGGAAGATCCCTTGAAAGCACCAACTGGAAGGTTAAAAAGGACGGTGGTGAAATCGACGAGCTCACTGCGGCCACAATCTCATCTCGAGCCATATCCGACGCTGTAGTCAGAGGCCTTGAATACATTAATGAGCAATACCCTAAATCCTCAGCAGAATGAACGAAGCTATAAATATTTTCACCCGTGGGTTTGTCAAGGAGAACCCTGTAACCAAGATGTTGCTCGGACTCTGTCCTGTGCTTGCCGTAACAACATCCGCTATCAACGGACTCGGTATGGGACTGGCGACCACGTTTGTGCTGCTTGGCTCGAATGTCGTTATCTCGCTGGCTTCCAAGGCGATACCCAACACCGTAAGAATTCCGTCGTTCATCCTTGTTATCGCGACGTTTGTCACTATCGTCGATCTGTTGATCCAGGCATATTCGCCTGAGCTGAACCAGGCTCTCGGCATCTTTATACCGCTGATCGTGGTGAACTGTATGATTCTTGGCAGAGCCGAAGCATTTGCCAGCAGGAACGGCGTCTGGTACTCTGTTATCGACGCTATCGGCATGGGGCTCGGTTTTACCTTTGCCCTCCTCCTGCTCTCGATATTCCGTGAAGTTCTTGGTTCCGGAACGATATTCAACATTCCGCTCGTCGGTGAAGACGCACATACCATACTGGTCTTCGCATTGCCACCCGGAGCATTTGCCGGACTCGGATTGATCATTGCCGGGCTGAACTCACTCGAAAAGAAAATGGGAGGTAAATAATGAATGAACTATCAGGACTTCTTCTCGTTATTGTCAGCGCCATATTCGTCAATAACGTTGTCTTTGCCCGATTTCTCGGCATCTGTCCCTACCTCGGCGTATCGAGAAAACTGGATACCGCTCTCGGCATGGGCTTTGCTGTCACCTTCGTCATGACTATCGCCACTGCAATCGGGTATGTTTTGCATTACGGGATACTGGTCCCCTTCCACATTGAGTTCATGCA
>JAPHUN010000296.1 GCA_026193435.1 Chlorobium sp. | reverse complement strand
GTGACTGGTGACTGGTGACTGGTGACTGGTGACTGGTGACTGGTGACTGTGCTACGTGTTAGGATGTAGGGGCGAAAAAATTTTCGCCCGTTATGGACGCTAAGGGCTATCTCGCCGTCCAGCTATCCAGCCATTTTGACTTTTTCCTTTTGAATTTTGACGTATAGTTGGTAACTGCCTACTGATACTTCTTCGGATACTCATACCACACCAGTTCTCCTGAATCAATCATGGTTTCCTGCCAGGACTCGTTGTTCATGTCGAGTCTTACCACACCGCAGGTGACGATGTTTTCAAGGTGCTGACCGGAAATATAATTAGCACAGGTGGTGAGCGTCGGGTTGTGCCCGAAAATCATCGCGACTGAACAGTTGTCCGGAATCTGCCGGACGATATGCAGCATGTGGTTCAGGCCGCCTTCGTAGATTTCGATTCTCTGCTCGATCGCGTCCGTCTGATATCCGAAGGTTTCGCAGAATATTTCAGCTGTTGTCAGTGCCCGTTTGGCCGGACTCGATAGCATCAGGTCGGGGTGTACCTGTTTCTCATGCATCAATTCAGCCATGAAGGGCGCGGCTTTTTCGCCCCGTTTGTTCAGTGGACGATCGAAGTCTGACATATTGGCGTTGTCCCAGCTCGACTTGGCGTGTCTGACCAGATAGAGGGTTTTCATGTTGATGCTTTCAGGTAGTGCGTTTTCAGTTTCATGATCCGCTTGTAGGAGGCGTCGATACGATTCGGGTTCAGCGTTCCCTCTTCGACCAGTGAACGGATGATCGATACGGCTTTTTCGGCAATATCGGGATCATAGACCGAGTTATTGGCAAAGAGAAGAATGTCCACGCCGGCTTCGAGGGCCAGGATAATGGCGGTCCGAAGGTCGTAATGCGCGGCTAACGCCTGCATCTGCATGTCATCGCTTATGACAGGGCCGTTGAATCCAAGGGAATCACGTAACAGGCCTGATATGATCCGCTTTGAGAGTGTCGCAGGGTAACGGTTGTCAAGATTGGCGTTGTAGACATGAGCAGTCATGACAAGATCGGTGTAGCCGTTTTCAATCAGGCGCCTGTATGGGTAAAGTTCGTTTTTTTTCCAGCTTCCGGTAATATCGGTAAAATCCTTATGGGTGTCGGTAGTTGAGCTGCCATGACCGGGAAAGTGTTTGAGAGCTGCAACAATGTTTTGCGTGTGAAACGCCTCTACCGTTGCACGTGCATGTTCGTACACAATAGCGGGGTCCGCTGAAAAACTTCTTTCAAGAGAACCGATAACGGGGTTTTCAGGATTGCTGTTGAGATCGACTACAGGAGCGAAATTGACATTGATGCCGCTGTTATGCAGGGTTTTCGCTGTTGCAAGCGCAGACTGAAAAGTGCTGTCAGTGTTGTTCAGCTTGCCGAGCCCGGCAGCCGTGACGCTCGCCGGAAAGCCGCAGGTTGTCTTTAATCTGGAAACTCTGCCGCCTTCCTGGTCGATAGCGATAAAAAGAGGAACTGCCGATGCCTGCTGTAGCTCGGTCGTCAGTTTTTGGAGTTGTTCCCTGGATGTGATGTTTCGTCCTCTCGATTTCGATGGAACGTCATAGTCGAACAGAACCACGCCTCCCAGATGACGTTTTGTTATATCCTGCATGAGTCCAGGGGCCTCCTGAAGAGAGGTCCCCCTGAATCCGACCATAATCATCTGGCCTATTTTTCTGCTGAGCTCCTCCTGGTCGGGCGGAGCTGCAGCACATGCGTTCACGGTGAGCAGGAGGAGAGAGAAAACGAGAACTATGGTTTGTTTCATTCCGTACTCCTCGTGTCAGGAGCCTGTTTTTACAAGAGAGAGCTCTCCATGCTCAACGGTGACCTGTACTGAATCACCTTCCCTGACTGTTCCTTCAAGAATCATTTCCGAAAGCTTGTTGGTGATGCTGCGCTGCATGACGCGTTTCAGCGGTCTGGCTCCGAAAGCAGGGTCGAATCCCGCGTTGGAAAGCCAGGTGAGGGCGCTTTCATCCAGATCAAGGGTGATATTCTGACGCAGGGCAAGGTTGTTAATACTGTTGAACTGAATGGTTACGATTTTTTCAAGATCTTTTCTGGTCAATGGCGTAAAGAGGATCACTTCATCGATACGGTTGAGAAATTCGGGTTTGACCTGCTGTTTCAGGAGCAGGAAAAGCTTATCCTGAAGGGTTTCCAGAACAGCATCACGGTTTTCTCCGTCCATCTTTTCCATTTCGCTCTGGATAAGCTGGGCGCCGATATTGCTTGTCATGATGATGATCGTGTTCTTGAAATTCACCGTGTGTCCCTTGCTGTCGGTCAATCTCCCGTCATCGAGAATCTGCAGAAGAATGTTGAAAACGTCCGGATGCGCTTTTTCGATTTCGTCAAGAAGAACAACTGAAAAAGGTTTTCTCCGGACGGCCTCTGTGAGTTGCCCGCCTTCTTCGTAGCCGATGTATCCCGGAGGCGCGCCTACAAGCCTGCTGACAGAGTGCGATTCCATATATTCGCTCATATCGATGCGAATCATTGCGTCCTCATCGTCAAAGAGATACTCCGCGAGGGTACGGGCAAGTTCGGTCTTCCCGACGCCTGTCGGCCCGAGGAAAATAAATGAGCCGATAGGCCTTTTTTCATCACCCATGCCGGCACGTGATCGCTTGACCGCTTCGCTGACCGCCTGCACAGCTTTATCCTGACCGATGACCCTTTTATGCAGTTCTTTATCGATGAGCAGAAGCTTTTGTCGTTCCGACTGAAGCATCTTGCTGACCGGTATTCCGGTCCATTTGGAGACAATATCAGCAATATCCCCGGCGTCAATCTCCTCTTTCATGATCAGTTCGCCGGAAGCCTGTTTCTCCTCTATTTTCAGTTTGTTTTCTTCAATCTGTTTTTCAATATCCGCAATGCTGCTATAACGAATCTCGGCCACTTTGCCATAGTCGCCGCTTCGTTCATACTCTTCGGCCTGATGTCTCAGATCCTCCAGTTTCGATTTCAGACTTCTGGACTCCTGAACAAGCCCTTTTTCAGCATCCCAGCGAGCCTGGATCCTTCTTTGCTCTTCGTTGAGGTCGGCAAGCTGCTTTTCGATATCCTCCAATCTTTGTCTTGTATCTGAAGAATTCATACGTGCATCCTGATGAGTTATGGGATATGAAGTACTCTGTCGTTACCAGTGAAATTACTGCATCTCGTACAAGAGTTGCAACTCTTGCTGCAACCTATGGTATTGATAACCATGTCAGTTGCGCCATGGTTCCTTAACGTCTTTGATGTCAATGCCTAAACAACTGTATAAAAAGTTAAATAATAAATATTTTCTGAGAGAAAATCATCCCTGAAAACATCTGCCGGGGTTGTCTCCTCTGCTGAATCGATGACCGGCCGGACTCCTGTACCGGCTCTTGTTGTGACATGTGGAGGCGAAGCGGTCCGGGACAACGTTGAGCGGCTTCGACGGTCTGAGATCTGATGCTGTTTTCTTGTAAAATTCAACACATGGATGTAGCTTGTCTCCTCTGGTTTGTCTCCATCTGTTATATGGCTTGAATGGAAGTAAATATTGGGTTAGATTCTTGCGTGGAAAAATCGCAACAGTTTTCGGTCGGGAACCTCAAAGTCCCTCTTGACAAGGGGTTGTTTTTTATCGCCGGTCCCTGCGTTATCGAGGGGCGCGAGATGGCTTTGGATGTTGCTTCCGTGTTGCATACAATACGGGAGTCCGAAGGGATTGCTTTTATCTTCAAAGGATCTTTCAGAAAGGCAAACCGTTCCTCCGTCTCCTCCTTTACAGGAATCGGCGATAGCGCCGCTCTGGAGATTCTTGGCGAGATCAGGGAGCGTTTCGATATGCCCGTATTGACTGATGTTCATGAGACGCAAGAGGTTGAACGGGTATCACCGTATGTCGATGTCCTGCAGATCCCGGCTTTTCTCAGTCGTCAGACCGATCTTCTCACAGCGGCCGGCAGGTCAGGTCTCTCTGTGAATATTAAAAAAGGGCAGTTTATGGCGCCTGAGGACATGGCGCTTGCTGCGCAAAAAGTGGCTGAGACCGGCAATACCCGTATTATGCTGACGGAAAGAGGAACAACCTTCGGGTATCACAATCTGGTGGTTGATTTCAGGGGTATTCCTGAAATGTCCAAAACAGGTTATCCTGTTGTCTATGATGCCACGCACAGCCTTCAGCTTCCATCTTCCGCTCAGGGAACCTCAGGTGGAGTGCGGGAGTATCTGCTTCCTATGGCAAGAGCGGCGGTTGCCGCAGGCGTTCACGGTCTGTTTTTCGAGGTTCATCCTGAACCGCAACACGCCATGTCCGACGCGGCCACCCAGGTCTCGCTGAAGGAGTTTCCTGAGATTGTTCATCAGATGCAAAAGCTGCATGCCTGTATAGAAAATCAGTTTTTTTCCAGCAGAAGCAACTTCTAAATACAACTACTGTGTCCGGTTTAAATTATTTTGGTATTCAGTTATCGACGGGAGACTCTTCCGAGATCCTGCAGAAAGCGCTCAAGCAGGTCAAAGCGCTGATTTTTCCTGTTGAAGGGGTGCTGACGGGTAGCCAGATAACCTTTGCTTCCAGTGGTGAGGAGGTGTGTTCCTGTAATGTCAGGGACGTTCTTGCCGTTAAGGAAGCCAAAGAGAGAGGGCTGCACATAGCGGCAATTTCAGAACGGTCCAGCAGTGCGCACCGGCAGCTGCTTGAACAAATCGGGATAGAGCATATCTACCTTGGTTGCGAAAACAAGCTGGACGCCTATGAGGAGTTCAAAGCAGCCTGCTCTCTTGAGGATGAGGAATGTGCCTATATTGCCGACGATGTCATCGATATACCCATTTTGGAAAAAGCAACGCTTTCCGTTACTCCTATCGACGGCATCGAGTATCTTCGTAATCGTGTTTCCTATATATCCGGTTATGAAGGCGGAAAAGGCTGCATCAGGGAGATGGTCGAGTTGATCCTGCACGAGCAGGGTAAGTGGGATTACAGTGAGTACTCCGCGATGTAAGAGAGCGGCTTCTGAAGCAGGGAGTCAGAATTCACTCATCCGTGCCGGGTTTTTCGTCTTCCAGCTCTTTTTGCTGTTCGAGCCAGTAAATCGCCGGGCGATAACCGAGTTCGGCGGCTTTCCTGTAATCGGCTGTGGCTTTTTCCTTCAACCCGAGGCTCTCATAGAGCCATGCGCGGTTGCCGTAGGCAATCTCAAGATCGGGATCCAGTGCAATTGCCTTGTCGTAGTCAGCAACGGCTGCTTTCAGGTTGCCGTTTTTTTCCTTGCAGATCCCCCGGTTGTTATACGCTCTTGCAAGGTGCCCTTTTTCGGAGGGGACAGCTTTGAGCAGCGAAATCACCGTTGAGTACAGGGAAATGGAAGAGTCGCAGTCCCTGGTGTCAAAACCCATGTTGAATATGGCCTGGGCGCTGTCGACCCGTGCGGCGGTCTGCTTTCTGAGGAACAGTAGTCTTGTTTTTCCGTTGTCGCTCAGCGTAAGTTCTTCACCCGATTCTGAAAGCTCTGCGCGTAGTTTTCCCTTTCCCAGATCGAGAAAAAGATTTCCCTCTGCATCTCTGCGGTATGTTCCCGTTGTTGTTGTTGACGCGATGCTCCGGGATAGCGAGCCGTCGTTTCTGAACTCCAGAATGACTTCTTTGCCGGGGATTTTCCAGCTTCCCTCAAGAGGGTTTTCTTTTTCAGCGCAAGAGGAGAGGAAGAGTACCAGGCTGCATGAGATAATGAACTTCGTGACCGGCATGTTCCCGAAGGGGGATGATTTGCAGGATGGATGGTGTAGCTGCATCAGTTGTGATGGTAGGTGTTTTTCTCCTCGTAAGTAGTACAGAATAATACCAAAAAAAGCCGATCTGTTCAACAGAGTCCCTCAGGCTACAATCCGTTGATGATTTTTGCTGTTTCGGCAAGGGAGCTCAGGCCGATAATGTTTGTGCCATGGTTGGGTTCAATATGGACGTCGCCATAATATTCCCGGTTGGCCTCAAGCGCCTGTTCCAGAGCCTCTATTTTGCCTGAAAGACTGTATACGGCTGATTGCGGCGTGGAGCAGGATACCGGAGGTTTATCGCTGCCGTGCGAAAAATACCCTTCGGGCAAGATCGACTCTTCCGGAAAACCGTGCCAATGTGTCATCGATGCGCCCTTGCGACCGAGTAGGTCAGCAAAACGCCATGATGGCCTGATGGTTTGCAGAATGCTCGATATGAATGCGTTACCTAACGCGTGAGCAAGGATGGTCAGGGTGTCGAAAGAAGGTTTTGAAATGGTTGTTTCCGGTAACCCTTCAGGAGTCATGAGTGTTATTCTGGACTTGTCAAGGGTGATTGCTACCAGATCTGTCTCCGGGTTCAGGTCGGTTTTTTTACAACCGGAGCGGGTCGTGATGACGGTGACAGGCACCGGTTCAACCAGATACCATTTGTTGAGAACCCTGAGCGGGACATAGTGTTTGTTGTTCACGGGCAACAGCGGCAGATCCCTCAGCTCCTCTTCACTCACTGAGATCCCGGAATCTTCCAGGTGCAGAGCAGGCGGGGCTGATACGGGTAGCTGCCTGGCAAAAAAACCGTAGCTCATGCCGCTGCGCTGATCAAGATACCGGGCGACGATTTTCCGGTACAGCGGGCTTCTGTATGCAAGGGTTTCCCGGGAAGTATGGGTGAGAAGATAGTTGTTCGAGCTCCAGAGCCTTCCGCATTCGATAAAATCCTCGGAGAGCTCACGGTTTTCAGGTTCCCGGATTTTAAACGCACCGGGTTTGTGATCAAAATCAGAGGGTTTTGGCGGAACAACCTGAGCGGTCAGTTTCGGGACCAGCGTCTCCAATACATCGGATGGAAGAGGGCAGGAGCCGTTAAAATGTACAAATCCCCCGTTCATGGTGCAGACAGTCCAGTTGTCCGCAGTGACGTAGATGCTGATATGCACCATATCCCAGGCAAGTTTGCTGACAATCCTGTCAAGTCTTTCCTGCGGCAGCGATGTTTCAGTGAGCGGTGGCGGTTCATCATGAATCCCGACAATGATATTGTCGTAGAGCGTCGATACCCTGTTTATGGCTAGCTGCTCGTCTTTGAATGTCCCGGGGACGATGACAACCACGCCCGGTTTGAATTTCCCGTCTGCACGGCACGCCTCCTGTTCGCTGAGGACACGAATACCCAGAAGTTTGCAGGCGTTCATGAGAGAGGAAATAAAACATTGAAGTCCGGGAGCTCTGGTTTCCGACTGGACGAAAACGAGCTGAAGTCTTTTACACATCTCTCCGGTTTCAATCGGTGTAGAGGGGGGAATGCTGAGAAGATGGCCAAGGGATGCGAGAGATATGCTGTTACTCATGAAACTCCGGATGATAGATGGTCTGATTACAGACCCGGTTTATGCTCGTGTCCCCAGAGCAGCTTGCTTCTGAGTATCTCGCAGTAATTTCTGTTTTCGTTTGCTACAAGGTTGATCATTTCCTCTGATTTCTTTACGGAAATCACTTCACCGGGCAGAAGCATTTTTCTCTGGTTGCCGTCACAGTTGAGCGGGAACTCACCGTCTGGCGCATCGACGAAAACCTCTATCTGTTTGTCGTCGCTGATAACAATAGGCCGTACGGTCAGCATGTGAGGGCATATGGGAGTGATGACGAATACGTTGGATTTCGGGGCTATTACCGGTCCTCCGGCAGAAAGGGAGTAGGCGGTCGATCCGGTCGAGGTAGCGATGATAATGCCGTCTGCGCGATAGGCGCTGAGCTGTTCGTCGTCAAGTGTAATGTTGAAGGTCGGTATTCGGGAATAGGTTCCTTTTTCGATAACCACGTCATTGAGCGCGGTAAAACGTTTTTTCTCATGCTCAACGTCAACATGTGCTTCGAGCTGCGATCGTTCGTGTATGGTGTAGCTCCCGTCGAGCACTTTTTCAATGGCGCCGTACATCTCTTCCTTGCTGAACTCGGTGAGAAACCCGAGATGGCCGACATTGATGCCGATGACCGGCTTGGTGACCGAGTAGTGCGAGGTGAAAAGCAGGGTCCCGTCGCCCCCGAGAGAGATAAAGAAGTCGCATTGTCTGTTCAGGGCTTCTATCGCTGAAGACTCACTGACGTTGAGGACCTTTGCGGAGAGTGAATCGAAAAGATAGTCGAGAGATCTTTTCTTCAGCCAGATGACGAGTTCACTTGCCAGTTCGAGCGCATCCTTACGGTTTATATTGACAACGATACCGAATTTCATGAGTTGCAGTTCTCTTTGAGTTTTTCGTAGAGTAGGTTAGCGTGTTCGAACCGTTCTCTGATTTTGTCTGCCCGGTTGTTGCGGACATTATCCGCCAGTTGTTCGAGTTCCCTGCTGAACTGTTCAAGTTCCGTCGCTATATTTTCCCTGTTTGTCGATACAATATCTCTCCAGATCTCCCAGGAACTGCCGGCAAGCCTTGTCAGTGTTAAAAAGCCCGGGCCGCTTTTATCGATGTCGCTTTCGCAATAGTTGACGAGGGCTGTTGACAGCATTTGGGGCAGATGGCTTACCGTCGCGACAATTCTGTCATGCTCTTCAGGGGTCATGAGGGCAATCCGGCATTTGATAGATTCAAGAAGCGCCATGACGTTAGCGGCGTCGGGCCGGGAAATGGTATGCCTGTCAGCGCAGATGACCACGGTTTTTCCGGCGAGAAGTCCGTCATGACTCGCATGATAGCCTTGCTGTTCCCGTCCGGCAATCGGGTGCATACCGATAAAAGCAAGGTTCAGTTCGGCGGCACGGTTTGCTATGGCTGCTTTCGTGCTCGATACGTCACTGACAAGTGCGTGCTTCGGGGCAAGATCACGTATTTCATCCAACAGGACAATATTTGTCTCGACCGGCGCGGCGAGGATGATCAGGTCCGCGTCATACAGCGTTTTTTTATCCGGTTGAAAATGGTCAAGACCAAGTTGCTCTATGTGCCGGACATCCTTTTCAGTGAAGGATGGGTCGTATCCCTTAAAGATGATGTGCTGTTCTTCAGCAAGCGGGGATTTTTTCAGAGCCCTGAGAACGGATGCTCCTATCAAGCCAAGCCCTATGATTGCGATACTGTTGATACAGGTTTTTTTCATACCTGCTGTTATTAGCTTGTTGTAAGGCTACGGCTTCCGGGTGCATCAATCGGAAGGTTTTCTGCGCAAAGCGGGCAGGTATCCGGATCATAATTTTTCACTTCAAGGCTGAGCAGCGAAAACTGTTTCTCAGCAAGCGTTACCTTTCTGTTGCTACGGTCAACCACGGAAGCGACTCCGGCTACGACCGCCCCTGCTTTTGTGATGAT
>JAPHUN010000091.1 GCA_026193435.1 Chlorobium sp. | reverse complement strand
GATATTCTGATAATGAGAGGAGACGCCTGCGAAGCTATCATCGAGCATTCCCGGGTATGGGGGGCCGATCTGCTTATTATGGGCTCACATGGAAGAACCGGCCTGACTCGTATTATGATGGGCAGTGTTGCCGAAGCGGTGTTTCACGCTGTGGATGTTCCCGTGCTGCTGGTCAAACAGGATTCTGCCGATAAGGCGGTAAAAGATTACAGCTAAGTGACGATTGAAAGATTTTTCCTGAAACTTCAAGCTTACTCTTTATGATTACAGATGGCTTAATTCTGATGGTTGTGGGAATGGTTGTGGTTTTTCTGTTTCTGCTCCTTTTGATTGTTGTGATATCAGGCCTTTCATGGCTGCTCAAAGATCATGCATTGCGGGAAGAAAAAATGTTGCTGGAGGCCGAAGAAGCGAAAAGAAAGAAACGGAATGAAAAACAGGCAAAGCGTCAGGTAGCAGCAGCCCCGGGTGAGGATCTCGGGAGACTTACAGCAGTGATATCAGCGGCGGTTCACGCTCACAGAAGCCGATGAAGCGAGGCTGGTACGGTGCGTCTTTTCAACAATAACCAATAACATAATTTCGAATCACGAAATAAAGGCTCATGAAAAAGATCAGGTTTATGGATGTGTCCTTTCGTGACGGGTTTCAGTCCTGTTACGGGGCGAGGGTAAAGACCGATGATTTTCTGCCTGTGCTTGAGGCAGCTGTTGACGCGGGTACTGATAACTTTGAAATCGGGGGAGGAGCCCGTTTCCAAAGCTTGTATTTTTACTGCCAGGAGGACGCGTTTGCGATGATGGACGCCGCCCGGAAGGTCGTCGGCCCGGATATCAATCTGCAGACTCTTTCCCGGGGCGCAAATGTCGTAGGACTTGTTTCTCAGTCGAGAGATATCATCGATCTGCATGCCAGGATGTTTAAAAAGCATGGCATTACAACCATCCGTAACTTCGATGCGTTGATGGATGTCCGCAACCTTGCCTATTCAGGTCAGTGTATTCACAATGCCGGAGTGAAACATCAGGTAGTCATTGCCCTGATGGGGCTTCCTCCCGGTCTGAATGAGAAATACTGTCATACACCGCAGTTCTATCTCGACAAGCTCAAAGAGATCATCGACGCAGAGATTCCTTTTGACAGTGTCGCATTCAAGGATGCATCGGGAACGACAACTCCTGCTATTGTCTATGAATCGATTAAAGGGGCCAGGAAAATGCTGCCCGAAGGAACGCTGATTCAGTTCCATACCCATGATACGGCCGGAATGGGCGTTGCCTGCAACTTTGCCGCTATCGAGGCAGGGGCGGATATTATCGATCTTGCAATGGCTCCTGTCAGCGGCGGCACTGCAGAGGTGGATATACTGACCATGTGGCACAGGCTTCGCGGAACCGATTACACGCTTGATATCGATCAGGAGAAAATAATTGCGGTGGAGGCGATGTTTATCGATCATATGGACAAGTACTATATGCCACCTGAAGCCAAAGAGGTAAATCCTCTGATTCCGTTCTCACCGATGCCTGGCGGAGCGCTCACGGCAAATACGCAGATGATGCGTGATAACAATTCACTTCATCTGTTCCCTGAAGTCATCAAAAATATGCGTGAAGTTGTAGCCAAAGGCGGCTTTGGTTCCTCCGTTACACCTGTTTCCCAGTTCTACTTCCAGCAGGCTTTTGCAAATACCGTTCAGGGGAAATGGAAGAAAATAACGGATAGTTACGGCAAAATGGTGCTCGGCTATTTCGGGCATACTCCTGCAGAACCGGACCCGGAAATTGTAAAACTGGCATCCGAACAGCTTGGTATGGAGCCGACGACGGAAGATGTGCATGATATCAATGACAGAAATCCCGAACTGGGCATTGCGTACAACAGGGGTCTTCTCGAAAAAGAAGATCTTTCGGTAACCGATGAAAATATCTTTATCGCCGCTACCTGCGGAGCCAAGGGAATTGCCTTCCTGAAAGGAGATGCTCAGCCCGGGATCAGGTACAAGGCTGATGTCGAGGCGGAGACAGCCGCAAAATCGGCTCCGAAAGCAGCTGCGCAAGCCACGCCTTCCTCTAAATCTCCGGCTTCTCCGGGTCATTACACCATAACAGTAGACGGAAAAGCCTATAACGTGACCGTTGCTGAAGGTACCGGTGCTGTGCAGAGCGTGGCCCCTGCCGCGGTTTCATCAGCTCCTGCCTCCGCAGAGCCGGTTGGTCAGGGGGTTCCTGTCGAAGCGGCTATGCCTGGCAGTGTTGTCGCCATTGAGGTTGAAGTCGGGGACAGTGTCAACGAAGGCGATGATGTTCTTATCATAGAGGCCATGAAGATGGAATCTCCGGTAAAGGCCACGAAATCAGGCAAGGTGATATCTATTGAAGTTTCTCCCGGCGATACTGTCGCAACGGGTGACGCGCTCATGTTCATAGCCTGATATTCATAAATGAAGGCTCGGCAGGGATCACGGCGGCTGAGGATGGCTGCCGTGATACTGCTGATGGATCTCTTTCTGCACAGCATTCGCTGTGTCGTAGAGAGAGAAGAGAGTGGAGTTTTGAATAACAGTATACCAGCAACTTTTTATGCGTACAATCATTTTTGTGCTTCTCTCCATGCTGTGTCTTACCACGACGGCACATGCCGAAGCATTTTTCAGGGAGGATGGAAACGTTGTATCACTTCAGGTTCCTGAAGACCTCGAACTTGTCAAGCTTCCCGTCAAAAACAGCCGGTTTTTACGTGTTGGAGATGAAGTTCGGGCAGGTGATTTTCTCGGGTTGTTTGCTGATGAAAAACACAACAAGATATCGGTAGTTTCAGGTATCAGTGGTACTCTTACCTATATCCATCCTGAACTGTATTCGAAATATACCCATGTTCCTGCAGGCACAGTGCTGCTTACCCTGGAAAAAAAACCGCTGCTTGCCAGTTCTCAGGGATCGACAGGTGGAGTGGAAGGGCTTTCAATCAGGAAAGTTATCGGAAACCTTGCCGAAAGTACCGGTATCTATGCATTGATTACTGATAACCGCCTGAACTGGACTGAGGGTATTGGACGACTGCTGATGATCAGTGTAGGCGCACTGCTGATCTATCTCGGAATCGCGAAAGGATTCGAGCCTCTTCTTCTTATTCCTATCGGTATGGGCGCCGTTCTTTCCAATATACCTCTGGCCTATATCAACGATGAGGGCGGCATTCTGCGATATGTTTATGATGTCGGGATCGAAACCGGTGTGTTCCCGCTGATTATTTTTATGGGTGTTGGCGCTATGACCGATTTCGGCCCGATGATTGCCAATCCAAAAACAGCGCTTCTCGGTGCTGCCGCACAGTTCGGGATTTTTTCTACGCTTATCGGCGCGCTGTTGCTTTCACAGTATGTCCCCGGTATCGAGTTTACCATGAAAGATGCAGCATCCATAGGCATCATAGGGGGTGCTGACGGTCCGACCTCCATTTTTCTCGCATCGCGGCTCAGTCCCCAGCTCCTCGGCAGTATAGCAGTCGCGGCGTATTCCTATATGGCGCTCGTGCCGATCATTCAGCCGCCGATCATGAGGCTGTTTACCACCGGCTCAGAACGCGCAATCAAGATGACACAGCTTCGTTATGTGTCGAAGAGTGAAAAAATTCTTTTTCCGGTTATCGTCATAATTATCTGTGCGTTGCTGCTTCCTTCCGCTGCACCGTTGATTGGTTTTCTCATGTTCGGCAACCTTATGAAGGAGTGCGGCGTTGTCGATCGTCTGAGCGACACAACCCAGAACGCACTGATCAATATCGTTACGATTTTTCTCGGACTCGGAGTCGGCAGCAAGCTTTCGGCAGACAAATTTCTGAACCTTGAAACGCTTGGGATTATCGTTCTCGGTCTCATTGCATTTTCATTCGGTACAAGTGCGGGTGTGCTTATGGCTAAATTCATGAACCTGTTCATGAAAAACAAGATAAACCCTCTTATCGGTTCAGCCGGAGTTTCTGCTGTACCCATGGCTGCAAGGGTTTCAAACAAGGTAGGGCTTGAGTCCGATCCGCATAACTTTCTGCTGATGCATGCTATGGGGCCTAATGTGTCAGGGGTTATCGGTTCTGCTGTCGCGGCGGGAATTCTTCTTTCCGTTTTCCTGTAAGCAAAAAGGCAGGGTCACACAGTGCCCTGCCTTTTTCGCGTCATGCCGTACTTGATGCGGCATCCATGAGAAGTATTGTCATAAAGATTAGATTCCCGTGTCAAGCACGGGAATGACTGCATGGGAGCAAGTATGATGTGACGAATGGGGGCTTGCAGGTTCTCTGAAAATCAAGCGTGCATGCCCCTCCGGAGTCATGCCGTACTT
>JAPHUN010000232.1 GCA_026193435.1 Chlorobium sp. | reverse complement strand
CGGGAGGAAAATGTATGGGGGCGGTACCCAGTATATTCCGATGAGGGTGAACACGGCGGGTGTTATGCCGATTATTTTTGCACAGTCTATCATGTTTCTGCCAAGCACCTTCCTTTCGTTTTTTCCTGAAAGCGAGATTATGCAGGGTGTCGCGAGGGTGTTCGCCTACGACTCCTGGTGGTATGCCGTTATGTTCGGTTCAATGATTGTCTTTTTTACCTATTTTTATACGGCTATCGCGTTCAACCCGAAAGAGGTTGCCGATACGATGCGTAAACAGGGCGGATTTATTCCCGGAGTTCGACCGGGCAAAAGCACGGCTGATTTTATTGATAATATTTTAACCCGAATCACGCTTCCCGGGGCTATTTCACTCGCTTTTATCGCGGTTCTGCCGACGTTTCTGACCAAGTTCGCTAACGTGACTCCGGGATTCGCGCAGTTTTTCGGCGGTACAAGCCTGTTGATTATCGTCGGGGTCGGACTTGATACGCTGCAGCAGATAGAGAGTCATTTGCTTATGCGCCATTATGACGGGTTCATGAAGTCCGGTAAGGTACGCGGCCGCCGGTAGGGTATGAAGAGGAACCTATGATCACGATAAAGAGTGAAAGAGAAATCGGCTTGATGAGGGTCTCGGGAGCCATTGTTGCGCAGGTGCTTGATTTGATAGGCAGTGAGATCAGAGCTGGTATGACAACGCTTGAACTCGATGAGATGGCCGAAGCGTATATACGGGACCAGGGTGCTGTTCCGAGTTTTCTCAATTACGCACCGAAAGGTGATCCCGATGTGACCCCATATCCCGCTACGCTGTGTGTATCGATCAATGAGGAGGTCGTTCACGGTGTGCCGAGTGAGAAAAAATTCATACGTGAAGGTGATATCGTTTCAGTGGATTGTGGCGCGTACAAGGGAGGGTATCACGGAGATGCTGCCCGAACCTATTGTATCGGAGAGGTCAAACCGGAAGTGAAAAAGCTGGTCGAGGTTACAAGAGAGTGCCTTGAAAGGGGGATTGCTCAGGCAGTCGCCGGAAACCGGCTTCATGATATTTCTTCGGCTGTTGAGGAGCACGCTCGCTCATTTGGTTTCAGTGTTATTCAGAACATGGTTGGTCACGGTATTGGTTCTGAACTTCATGAAGAGCCACCGGTACCGAATTACGGGAGAAAAAATACAGGGGTAAAGCTCAGAGAGGGAATGGCTCTGGCCATTGAGCCGATGATAGCGATGGGGAGGTCCAGAAATGCCATATCAAAAAACGGGGCATGGGTAGCTGTAACCGAGGACGGAAAACCTTCAGCGCACTTTGAACACACGATTATTGTTCATAAGGATAGAGCTGAAATTATGACGTTGTCGTAAGTGGAGTGTTTTACAATAATCCTGAACTGAAAAAAGGAGTCGATAACATTGGCCAAGGAAGATTCAATTGAAGTGGAAGGTGAAATTCTCGAGGCATTGCCTAATGCTCAGTTCAAGGTAAAGCTTGAGAACGGGCTGGAAATCCTGGCGCATGTATCCGGTAAGATAAGAATGTACTATATCAGGATACTGCCTGGTGACAAGGTGAAGGTTCAAATTTCGCCGTATGATCTCACAAAAGGCAGGATAACGTACCGGTATAAGTAATTCTTGAAAACCGGTATGAAGATTGATTGATTTTTTGAAAAATTTCTTATATTAGAGGCCTTTTCTGTTTTGAGGGCTGATAATACTATATATATAAGGTAGGTAGATCATGAAAGTTTATTCATCTATTAAAAAACGCTGTGAGCACTGCCGGATTATCAGGCGCAAAGGGAAGCGTTTTGTGATTTGCAGGGTGAATCCGAGTCACAAACAGCGCCAGGGCTGATCAGGCAGGTTTATAGAATAACGAATTACAAAGAAGACTATGAGGATTGCTGGGGTAAATTTGCCGCTAAACAAGCACGCCGTTATCGCGTTGACGCACATTTACGGTATCGGTAAAACATCTGCTAAAAATATTCTTGAACGGGTCGGAATTGATCCCGCGAGAAAGATATCCGAGCTGAACGATGAAGAGGCTCATTCGATCAGGGAGGTTATTGCAGAGGATTACATCGTAGAAGGCCAGGCGAGAGGTGAACAGCAGTTATCTGTCAAGCGATTGATGGATATCGGTTGCTACAGAGGCCTTCGTCACAGACGTTCTCTGCCGGTAAGGGGACAGAACACGCAGACGAACGCAAGGACAAGAAAAGGCAGACGCAAGACGGTTGCCGGTAAGAAGAAAGCGGTCAAGAAATAATAGTCCGTAGTTGAGATTGCTAACAGATTTCAAAGATTGTAAAGATACATGGCTACAACAAGCAGGAAAAAGAAGAAAGTTAAAGTTACCCCGGAAGGAACAGTGCACATCAAGGCCTCGTTCAATAACGTGCTGGTAACCATTACCGACATGCAGGGTAATACTGTTTCCTGGTCCAGCGCCGGAAAAAACGGTTTCAAAGGCTCCAAGAAGAATACTCCGTATGCCTCACAGATAACATCTGAATCTGCCGCAAAAGAGGCGTATGATCTCGGTATGCGGTATGTGCATGTATTTATAAAAGGCCCGGGTTCCGGGAGAGATGCCGCAATCAGAGCTCTTCAGGGTGCTGGTCTCGAAGTGCGGTCCATCAAGGATATAACACCGCTGCCTCATAACGGCTGCAGACCACCGAAACGCAGAAGGGTCTGATCTCCTTTTATCTACCAAGAATATTTCAATGATTTAATTTGATATGGCACGATTCAGAGGTTCAATAACGAAAGTATCAAGAAGGTTAGGGGTCGCTCTTTCGCCTAAGGCTGAAAAATATCTTGAAAAACGTCCCTATGCACCTGGTGAGCATGGACAGTCAAGAAGAGGAAAAGTTTCTGAGTATGCTCTGCAGCTTCGAGAAAAGCAGAAGATGAAATATCTTTACGGTGTGCTGGAAAAGCAGTTCAGGAATTACTATAAAAAGGCTGTTTCACAGCGTGGCATTACAGGTGATAACCTTGTCAAGCTTCTTGAAAGGCGTTTTGACAACGTTGTTTTTCGCGCAGGTTTTTCGCCTTCCAGAGCAGGCGCAAGGCAGCTTGTCACACATGGACATCTTCTGATAAACGGAAAGAAAGTCGATATACCTTCATATTTGTTGAAGCCGGGTGATGCAATGGAGTTCAGGCAGAAAAGCCAGAACCTCGATGCGGTAGCTGACTCTATGAACAGGGCGCCGGATTCACGCATTCCATCATGGATCCAGGTAGACAAGGCGCATAAGAAAGCGGTTTTTCTTACGGTACCTGAGCGGGAAGAAGTACAGGAGCCGTTTAACGAACAGCTGGTTGTCGAGTTGTACTCCAAGTGATTTTAATGAAACTCTAAGGTATAAGGACCATGATATACCAAATGCAGATGCCTGAGAAAATCGATGTCGATGAAGGTACACATAATGATAAGAACGGAATATTTATAGCGCAGCCACTTGAGCGTGGCTATGGAGTGACATTGGGCAATGCAATGCGCAGAGTGCTTCTTGCTTCTCTGCCGGGTACGGCTATTACCGGAATTAAAATTGATGGTGTTTTCCATGAGTTTTCCGCAATAGACGGGGTGCGTGAGGATGTGCCGGATATTATTCTGAACCTTAAAAAAGTACGGTTCAGATCGTCAACCAAGAGGAGTTGTAAAACGACTGTAACCGTGGACGGTCCTGCAGATGTTACCGCAGGAGATATTGTCGCACAGGAAGGCGAATTTGAAGTACTGAACACCGATCTGCATATAGCTACGGTAAATGAGGGATCGAGGCTGAGCATGGATGTGTATATCGGGCGAGGCAGAGGGTATGTTCCGGCTGAGGAGAACCGCGGTGATGGGATGCCTTTAGGATTTATCGCAATCGATTCGATCTTTACTCCTATTAAAAACGTTAAATTCTCAGTCGAGAATACACGTGTGGGACAGCGTACCGATTACGAGAAAATGATACTCGATGTAGAGACAGACGGTTCAGTATCACCTGATGATTCGATCAGCCTTGCAGGTAAGATCATCAACGAGCATGTTTCACTGTTTGCGAACTTTTCGCCGACGGATGAAGAGTTTACCGAAGAGGAATACAAACAGCAGGACGATGAGTTTGAAAACATGCGTAAACTGCTCCAGACACGAATTGAAGATCTGGATCTTTCCGTGCGTTCACATAACTGCCTGAGGCTTGCTGAAATAGATACACTTGGTGATCTTGTTTCCCGCAAAGAAGATGAGCTTCTGACCTACAAGAATTTTGGTAAAAAGTCCTTGACTGAATTGAAAGAGCAGTTGGAGAAGTTTGAGTTGAAGTTTGGTATGGATATTACCAAATATCAGATGAAAGGCTAAAGAAGTAAGTAGATTTTTTTGAATTATTGAGAGAACAATGCCGTTATGCGCAAAGTAAAGTCAGCGAGAAAACTTGGGAGAACAGCTTCTCATAGAAAAGCAACACTGGCTAATTTATCGACACAGTTGTTGTTGTATAAGCGTATTGAAACTACCGAGGCAAAAGCCAAGGAAACACGGAAATACGTTGAGAAAATTATCACAAAAGCCAAAGGCGGTACGGTTCACGCGCAACGTATCATTTTTAAGAAAATTCGCGACAAAGCCGCTATACGTGAGTTATTTGAAGATATCGTCGGAAAGGTGGCAGACCGGAATGGTGGGTATACAAGAGTGATTAAACTCGCCCCACGATACGGTGATGCTGCGAAAATGGCGGTAATTGAACTGGTGGATTATCATGAGGCGCCCGAATCTGCACCGGTAAAGGCCAAGCAGGATCGTTCAAAGCGTGTTCGTGGATCCAAAAAAACTCAGGAAGGTTCTGAGAAGGATGAGGTTTCAGCTTCAGCTGGAGAAGCTGCAGCGGCAACTGAAGAAAAGTAGGTTGCGCCAGATCAAAAGAGCAATATGACTTGATGATTGAAAAAGCACAGCAGGTATATCCTGGTGTGCTTTTTTGCATTGTATCGACCCTGCTCGCTACCTGCAGGCAATGACGATATACTTGTTATGAAAGTTTTTGTCGAATCTATCGATAGGCAGAAGCGAAATGTCGCCTGGAAAACCGTTGTTTTTTGCGGCTCCATCCAGAGCATCCTGAACCTCTTTCTCGAGATTTCCTCCTTTGAGACATATGAGGAGCCCTTCAGGAACTAACAGCCTTTCTGCGTAGGCGCACAGGCGGCGAAGCGGAGCTACCTGACGGCTCAGAACCGTATTAAAGGATACTCCCCTCAACTCTTCCGCTCTTGTTTTTTTTGCGATAACATTTTTCAGTCCAAGAGACGCTATCATCTCATTACATGCGCTGATCTTTTTGCCGGTCGCGTCAATGAGCAGAAACCTGGTTTCGGGGAAAGCTATTGCGAGGGGAATTCCCGGAAGGCCGCCGCCGGTTCCGATATCAAGTACCTTTTCATCCGGCTGAAAAGGATGAAACAGACCGATAAGAAGTGAATGGAAGATATGCCGCATGAGCAGGGGAGCCTGTTCTTTCCTGCTTACGAGATTGGTTATTCTGTTGGCTGATTCGAGCAGTTCCGCATACTTGATCAGCTGGCCGAGTTGAAGCTCATCAAGCATGAGCCCCTCATCGGCGCAGGTATTCTCTATTATCGCTCTATGTTGTTCAGGTTTCATTCAGACGGCATCATGAAGGTATTGTTAACAGTATCTTTTCGATCACCTCGAAAGAACGTTACATTATGTATAATGTATGAATTCCAATACTGAAGGGAGAGCGCGAAATATTTTATTGCACTTATCAGGAAGAAATATAAATACTTGATTGATGGAGTTGCCGGAAAAGCATGTGTATGCGGTGATTATGGCCGGTGGAACGAGCGGATTGATGTTGTGGCCCTATTCAAGAAAGAAAAAGCCTAAACAGTTCGTTGATGTATTCGGCGGCGGGACGATGATAGAGTCCGTTATTATGCGCATGCGGGAATCTGTTCTGCCTGAGAATATCTATGTGGTAACAAACCCTCAGGGCAAGAAGATGATGCGTCTAGCGCTTCCATGGTTTCCTGCCAAGAATATCCTTGTCGAGCCGGTTGCGCGGGATACGGCACCGTGTATCGCTATCGCAACGGCGTTTCTAAGCAAAATTGACCCTGATGCGATCATGATCGCTGTACCCGCTGATCTTTTCGTTCTTGACGAGCTTGCGTTCAGCGCAATACTCAATGCCGGTGTGGCTGTTGCAGGGGACAGAGAGAGTATTGTTACAGTCGGTATTCCCCCTGACCGTCCGGAGCCGGAATACGGATACATTCAGATAGACAAACCTCGGGAGGATGATGGTATTTTGCCTGACAATTCCACTACTCTGTTTACCGTCAGGGCCTTTGCAGAAAAACCTGATAGCAAAACAGCCCAAGAGTTTATCGATAGCGGAGATTTTTATTGGAACAGCGGCATATTTTTCTGGCATATAGATGCAATCCGTAGAGAGTTTGAACGTTCCATGCCCGATTTGTTCAAGGATCTCCAATGTATCTATGATGCTATCGGTTCAGACAGGGAATATGCCGTAATCGAGGACGTTTACAGCTGGATTCATCCCGTATCGATTGCTTATGGAATTATGGAAAAGGCCGAATCCGTCTGCATGCTTGCCGGAAGTTTCGGCTGGACCGATTTAGGCAACTGGGATGACGTTCTCAAGATCGACAGGGGGCATGGTGAGCTTCCGGAAAGTCAGGCTTTCAATCTTGTCGAGGTTGATACAGCGAACAACTTCATTAAAAAAGCCGGGAAAAAAGCGGTGGCCGTTGTCGGACTTGAAAATATTATTGTTATCGATACTGAAGATGCTCTGCTCATCTGCCGAAAGGGCCATGCTAAGGATGTGCGGAAGGTGGTGGAGATATTGCGCAGGGAGGGGCTTGAGGACTATCTCTGATGATTGATTACGAGTATAGCCGTCATGCCGTCCCGTGAAATAGATGCTCAGATTTTACCCCGTGTAATAAAAAAGGATGGTACACAGGGTGATCCGGTATCCACATGAGTGTGAGGGCAGGAATGGATTCCCGTGTCAGGCACGGGAATGACTGGGGAAAAAAACACGGGAATGACGGGAAAGAAAGTCAGCGCTCATACTGTCCATGACCAGCAGAAAACAGCTCAAGTGTTTTGAGAGATGCTCCATTCGGTGCCGTCCCTGGTATCTTTCACGGTGACTCCGGAATCTGCGAGTCTGTCGCGAATCAGGTCGCTGAGCGCGAAATCCCTGTTTTCCCTTGCCTGTTTACGAAGATCGAGCAATATCGATACAACGTTGCCGAGAACCTCTTTTCCCGCCGTTTTGTCTCCGCTCTTCCCGGTGTCAGCAGCGTCGAGAATGCCAAGAATATCGCAGCCATAGGCGGCAAAGATTTTTCTGCACGAGTTGAGAGAGGCTTCTGAAAGCCCCTGTCCGCTGTTCAATGCCGTATTTACCGCTTTGGCAAGGTCGAAGAGTACGGAAATGGCAATAGGTGTATTGAAATCATCATTCATGGCATCTGCAAACCTCTTTTCAAAGGCAGCAGTGTCGAGTTTTTCGCTGCCCGGAGTTGCAGCGAGTAGCGCATGCCATGTCTCCTGAAGCTTTTCAAGCCCGGTTCGGGAAGCACGGATAGCCGTCTCAGAAAAGTCAAGGGATGAACGGTAATGGGACTGCAGAATAAAGAATCGTATGACGATCGGGGGGACAGTGGTGAAGAGATCTTTAAGGTTCACGGAGTTTTTCAGGGATTTCCCCATTTTTGTTCCATTTACCGTCACCATGTTATTATGCATCCAGTAGCGGACATAGGGTTTGTCTGTAGCTGCTTCTGATTGCGCAATTTCGCACTCATGGTGTGGAAACTTGTTCTCCATGCCGCCTCCGTGAATATCTATGGTTTCTCCCAGATATTTCATGGCCATTGCAGAGCATTCAGTATGCCATCCCGGAAAACCGGTACTCCAGGGAGAATTCCACTTCATAATGTGGCCTGCATCCGCTTTTTTCCAGAGGGCAAAGTCTGCGGGATGATGTTTTTCACTTCGTGATTCCACCCTGACACCTGAATGCTGGGCTTCCTGATCCGTTCTGCCTGAGAGTTTGCCATAATCAGGAAACGACGATACAGAGAAATAGACATTACCGTTGACCTCGTATGCGTGGCCTTTCTCAATCAGTTTTTCTATCAGCGCAATCTGTTCAGGTATGTGCCCGGTTGCTGTCGGCGCGATATTGGGCCTGTCCACTCCGAGCCGGTCCATATCGTCATAGTAGCTTCGGGTATAGTACTGGGCGATCTCCATGGGATCGGTTTTCTCCAGACGTGCCTGTCGGGCTATTTTGTCTTCCCCTTCGTCAGCATCATCAGTAAGATGACCGACATCAGTGATATTCTGGATATAGGTGACGCTGTATCCGAGGTGGCGGAGCCATTTAACGGCAACATCGAACGAGACATAACTTTTGGCATGTCCCAGATGAGCATGGCCGTATACGGTTGGGCCGCAGACATAGACAGATGCGATTTTTTCGTGAAGGGGAATAAATTCTTCTTTCTGGCGGCTGAGTGAATTGTATATGTGCAGGGCCATGGTTGATCGATTGAGCGTTATAAGGGAAGTTAAACATTTTGGTTTTTGGTGCGAGGTGTTTAGCTTTAACAATAAGTTGCTTATCCGGTCTTGAAGAACGAACTCCAACTCCGATCGCTGCTCTCCAGCCTCTCTCTGATATAGTTATTGCTCTGACATGAAAATACGAAACGCAACGTTTTATAAAAGTGTTTCAGCCATTGATCATCTTCCGAAAGAGCAATTGCCTGAAATTGTCTTTGTTGGAAGATCGAACGTCGGTAAATCAACCCTGCTCAATTCGTTGACGGCCAGGAAAGGACTTGCAAAAACCAGTTCAACGCCTGGAAAAACACAGCTCATCAACTATTTCGTGATAAACGAGAGCTGTTATTTTGTCGACCTGCCAGGATACGGTTATGCAAAAGTGGATAAAGGCAAGAAGTATGAGTGGGGAAAACTGCTCAGCCAATATGTCAGCACAAGGGACAGCATCAATCTCGTGGTTCTGCTCATAGATTCCCGTCATCCCGATATGGAGTCCGATCATCTTATGGCGGAGTTTCTGGAACAGTGCGGCCGCCCATACGGCGTTGTGCTGACAAAATACGACAAGCTGAAACAGCAGGCTAAAGCTGCAGCGAGGCTCGCAGTGAAAAGTTACTCGTTGAAATCCAAATTTATAGTAAATTACTCGGCTATTTCCGGGCAGGGAAAAGAGGAGCTTTTAGAACAAATTGCCAGGTATACAGGCTAAAAAAAGAATTGCAGTGAAAGAAAAAACAACCATGGATCAGCAGTCTGCTTCAGCAACAGTTATTGTCGGCACCCAGTTCGGTGACGAGGGGAAAGGTAAACTTGTAGACTTTTTGTCTTCAAAGTTCGATGTTGTCGCCCGCTATCAGGGCGGTGCGAATGCGGGACATACTATCTGCTTCGACAACAAGACGGTCGTTCTTCATCTCATCCCTTCCGGGGTTTTTCATGAAGGCTGCACCTGCGTCATCGGAAACGGCGTCGTCATAGATCCTAACGCGCTTCTTGACGAAATACGGCAGGTTGAAGCGCTTGGTTACGACGTGAAAGGCAGGCTGTTTATCAGTCATAATGCTCATCTGATCATGCCCTATCACAAGCTGCTCGATTCACTTCACGAGACAGCCCAGAATAAGAAAAAAATCGGAACGACCGGCCGTGGCATCGGCCCGAGCTATGAAGACAAGTTCGCCCGAAAAGGTATACGTGTTGTAGACCTGCTCCATCCCGAAGTGCTTGAAGAAAAACTGCGGGCCAATCTTGAAGCGAAAAACAAACTGATCAGGAACATTTATGGTTCCGATGAGATCGATGTCGATACGATGGTTCGGGAGTACTCGGAGTTTGACAAGATTATCAATCCTTACGTTACCAATACCCAGCTCCTGTTGAACAAAGCGCTTCGTCAGGGAAAAACCGTGCTGCTTGAAGGCGCGCAGGGATGTCTGCTGGATGTTGACCATGGCACCTATCCCTATGTGACATCGTCAAACCCGACATCAGGAGGAGCATCTACCGGCTCCGGTATCGCGCCGAACTACATCAGAAACGTGATCGGGGTGGTCAAGGCGTATATGACTCGCGTAGGTAACGGAGCGTTTCCCACTGAACTTCATGATGAAACCGGAGAGAAACTGGGTAAGGTCGGTAATGAGTTCGGAGCGACGACCGGTAGGAAACGCAGGTGCGGATGGCTCGACCTTGTCGCGCTTCGCTACTCACTCATTATCAACGGCGTTACGGAGATCGCGCTTACGAAACTGGATGTTCTCGATGTATTCGGAGAGATCAGTGTCTGTACCTCCTACATGCTTGACGGCAGGGAGATTACGGAATTCCCCACAGATGATCAGAGGCTTAGCCGGGTAACGCCGGTATATAAAACCTTCAAAGGGTGGAACGCTTCCAATGCGGCAGCGCAGTCATTCGATGAGCTGCATGCTGAAACAAAGGAGTTTATCGGTTTTCTCGAGGATGAACTCGGCGTTCCGGTTACCTTTATTTCCGTTGGTCCCGGAAGGGATGAAACGGTATTCAGATAGTCTTTTGCTCTGAATTTTTAAGGAAGGTATAATGGCATTGATGGACATTACGGTCATACCGCTCGACAACAGTTCAAAAGGACTCGGTAAGGGAGTTGCGGAGCTTGAGGCTATTCTTCAGGAGAGTGGTCTCGAATATCGTCTTACTGACATGGGTACAACCGTGTGCGGTTCAGCGACTGAGCTTTTTGCCGTAGCTGAGCGCTTGCATGAACACCTGTTCGCGACAGGGACAGATCGTGTGTATACGGTTATGAAAATCGATGACAGGAGAGACAAAACGGTATCAATCGGTGATAAAGTCGCTTCGGTTGAGCGGTATAAGGCGCGGTCATGATAGTACAGGATTAATAAAAATATTCTTATCTTCCATACTTTACGTTTTCAGTTGGACGGTTCAGTATCTTATGCCGTATCACGAAAAGTCGTGACGATGCGGCGGCAGCAATTAAGAGGAGGAAGGACTTCATGACGTCAGTTCCGGTCACAACGCAGATAATCAAAGAAGACAACGTTACCCACAGCTTTTGCGGTCTGGCCAGCGTCGGCTGGCTGTATCAGAAAATACGGGACAGTTTTTTCCTGATTCTCGGTACACATACCTGCGCGCATTTTATTCAGAACGCTCTTGGTATGATGATTTTTGCCAAACCCCGTTTCGGCATCGCGCTGATGGAAGAGGGTGATCTTTCCCGACAGGACCCGAATCTCGAAGATGTTATTGCTGAAATCAAGGCGGATCATCATCCTTCGGTTATTTTTCTTCTTTCCTCATGTACTCCTGAAGTCATGAAAGTTGACTTCAAAGGGCTTGCCCACTCACTCAGCACCTCCGATGTTCCGGTACTGTTTGTTCCTGCAAGCGGCCTCGTCTATAACTTTACGCAGGCAGAAGACTCTGTACTGCAGTCTATGGTGCCGTTCTGTCCTGAAGCTCCCGCAGGGGAAAAAAGTGTGGTCTTTGTGGGTTCGGTTAACGATTCCATTGCTGACGACCTTCGTTCGGAAGCTGAAGAGCTGGGGATCAAGGTGGAAGGTTTCCTTCCCGAAAACCGTTTTGATCAGCTCCCGGCTATTGGGCCCGATACGGTGCTTGCCCCGATCCAGCCGTATCTTTCGAGAGTCGTCTCAAAACTCAACCGTGAACGTGGAGCAAAAGTACTTCGTTCACTTTTTCCGTTCGGACCTACGGGGACCAGAGTTTTCTGGGAAGATCTTGCCGCCATGTTCGATATAACGGTGGATCTGAAAGAGAGAGAGAAGGCCGCGTGGGAACGGATTTCTTCTCAGGTCGCCATGCTTAAAGGCAAGAAGGTTTTTTTAACGGCAGACACCATGATGGAATTGCCTCTTGCGCGTTTTCTTCATAATGCGGGAGCCGATGTTCTCGAGTGCAGCAGCGCCTATATAAACAAGAAATTTCATGCTCGTGAGCTCGAAGCGCTTCACGACGTCAGGGTTGTAGAACAGCCGAATTTTCACCGGCAGCTGCAGGATATCAAGCAGAAGAAACCCGACCTGATCGTCACCTCTCTCATGACAGCCAATCCTTTCGTCGGTAACGGGTTTATCGTCAAATGGAGTATGGAGTTCACGCTTATGCCGATTCACAGCTGGTCGGGAGTGTTTACCCTCGCCAACATGTTTGTTTCTCCTCTTCAGCGCAGGGAGCATCTTCCCGAATTTGACGAATCAGTATGGCTGAAGGGTGTCATGCCAAGTGCGGAGTAGCACGGAGAACCGCAAGTTTACAAGGAAATGCAAATTAAACGATTTAAACAATGCGCTTAGCTTTCTGGCTCTATGAGGGAACGGCTCTTCATGGATTAAGCCGTGTCACCAACAGCATGAAGAATGTGCATACGGTCTATCATGCCCCTCAGGGAGACGATTATATAACCGCAACCTACACCATGCTGGAAAGAACACCGGAGTTTCCGGCACTTTCCATCAGCGTTGTCAGAGGACAGGATCTCGCACGTGGTGTATCACGTCTTCCCGGCACGCTTCAGCAGGTCGAAGAAAACTATCATCCCGAAGTCATTGTTGTCGCTCCAAGCTGCAGTACCGCGCTTCTTCAGGAAGATCTCAGTCAGCTTTCCATGCATTCAGGTGTCGACAAAGAGAAAATTCTGGTTCATGATGTCAATCCTTTCAGGGTTCAGGAGCACGAGTCGGCTGAAGGATTGTTTACCGAACTCGTCAGGCGATATGCTCTTGAGCAGAGTACGACTGACAAACCCAGTGTGAACCTTCTGGGTTTCACCTCTCTTGGTTTTCATCTGCGTTCAGATCTCATCAGCCTGCGCCGGATTCTCAAGACGCTCGGCATTGAAGTGAATGTCGTCGCTCCCTGGGGCGCAAGCATCGAAGATATCCGCAATTTGCCCGCAGGATGGGTTAATGTTGTTCCCTACCATGAAATGGGGCCGGGTGCCGCGCATCATCTTCGTGAAAAGTTCGGTATGCCGTCACTTCAGGGTATCCCGATGGGGGTAAACCCGACACTTGACTGGATAAAGGATCTTCTTGAATTATTGAACGTCATTGCTGCTGAAAAAGGCCTGCCTGCCATTGAAATGCCGCCGTTGACCGATTTCTCACTCGACGGCCTGAGTGCCCCGAGTGGCGTGCCATGGTTTGCTCGCACGGCAGATATGGAAAGTTTCAGCGGTAAACGCGCGTTTGTCTTTGGTGATGCTACGCATACTGTCGGTATGGT
>JAPHUN010000145.1 GCA_026193435.1 Chlorobium sp. | reverse complement strand
GAAAATCCCCCAATACTTTTTGTTTTCTTGCTGTGTATTTGGTGTAATAGATTATTTTGTCTTTTAGTAATAAGTTGTTAGCAAAAAAGGACACAAAGGACGAAAGGGACCTAAAGGATCCAAGAATCTTGTCTTTTTGGTCCTTTTTGTCCCTTTTGTCCTTTCTTGAAGAAAAAGCCCATGACCGATCGATTCATTCCGCCGCATGGCGGTTACCGGGACCTTCTCTCCTACAAAAAGTCGCTGATTGTCTACGATGCGACTGTCAGGTTCTGTGAGCGGTTTGTGTCGAAACGCGATCGAACCTATGACCAGATGGTGCAGGCGGCGCGTTCAGGCAAGCAGAACATCATCGAGGGCAGTCAGGCTTCGGCGACGTCGAAAAAGACGGAAATCCGTTTGACCAGCGTCGCACGAGCGAGTCTTGAAGAACTGCTCGAGGATTACCGGGATTTCCTGCGGGTTCGCGGACTGGAGGAGTGGACGCAGGACCACCCGTATACGAAAAGGCTGCGTGAACTGAACAGGATTCCCGATGCGGATTACGGTACTTTCCGGAAAGCTATCGAACATGAGGATCCAGCTATCGCGGCTAACGTGATCATCGGATTGATAAAGGTGACGACGTATCTGCTCGATCGTCAGATCAGGCGGCTTGAAAAAGAATTTGTGGAAGACGGTGGCTTGAGTGAACGCATGACACGCGCCCGGCTCCGTGAACGAGGGAGGAGTGGCGGGAAGTGAGAACAGACCTTAACAATTTTGCCTCTGTCTGGTATGGTTAAATAATAACCAACACCCCGCTTTCCGCTTTCTCGGAGATTTTGGATGTGAGGAGGTTAGCAGACTAGAATGCCTCTGGTTCTAGCCTGAAAAATTTTTTGTTAATTCTTTGTGTTTGTATAACATGTTATACAAAACCAATCTGAATTTGTCATTATGAATACCTCGACACCTGAAAAATCGGATCAGCTTATCGGTATTCGGATTCCGAAAAGTGTTAAAGATCGACTCGATGTTCTGGCTCAAAAAACCGGCAGAACAAGGACTTTTTACATCCGTGAGGCTTTGCTCGAACATCTCGACGATCTTGAGGACAGGTACATGGCACAGCAGGTGCTTGGCCGTGTGAAAGAAGGAGAGGAGGAGTTTTATTCACTTGATGACGTGGAGCGGGATCTTGGCCTGGACGATTGAGATTACCCGTACAGCTAAAAAAGACCTCTCCCGGATCGATAAACAGCATGCTAAACGGATAGTCCGTTTTTTAAAGGATAGAGTTGCTCCCGATCCCAGAGCATCAGGAAAAGCTTTGGCTGGAGAGTTGTCAGGATTATGGCGCTATCGAGTCGGCCAATACCGGATTATTTGTGATCTTCAGTATTCCGCTGTTCGAGTGCTTGTCTTACGCATAGCGCATCGTAAAGATGTATACAGGTAGATGTTGTGAAGGTAATTGTTTACAAGTCCCATCATCGATACACCCCTGCTTTCCTCCATAACCGTTTCCCTCAATTTCGCCCATATCGTTGCAACAGCTCTTCGTTGTGAGGATCTTGCAGAGTATTTGCTGATATCATTTCTATTCGCTTTTCTTGCCGTGTTTTGACTGTAATTGATTATTTTATTTGAATTAATCGAATAATCATAGAACGGCTTATCTTCATTTTCCCTAAATCTTTCATATCTATGGCTCACACTACAGAAAAATCAGGACTTGTAGTGAATTTCAAAGAATGGGCTTGTTCGTTTTCCGGTTGTGACGGCGGTGATTTGAAGAGTCCTGTCTGGTTGTGCGGGATCGAGTGGGGGTATAGGAGAACGAAGGATCAGAGTGTTGAGGGGTACAAGAATGAGCTTGAGAACTACTATCGTCGTGAGATCCCCCAACAGATAACGGAAGAATTCAGATCATATCGATGCGAATCGTATAAGATGGACGAGCATCTCGGTTACCAGTATGGTCTTAAGGTTGCCAAACTCTATGCTGCGATAGAGGGTCATGACGTCAGTAAGGCAAGAGATCTAGCAAAAGCCTCGACCGGTTCGGAAATCTTTCGTCTGAATCTATACCCGATTGCTTTTTATCAGGAGCATGATGCGCTTTGGGAGCAATATGGGCTGGATAAGGTCACCGGCCTGGAATCCAAACAGATTTACCGTACATGGTGTTTATTGCATCGCCTCCCATGGATTGCCGAACAGGTTAAAGAACATAATCCTAAGGTGTTTATCGGAACAGGAATTGGATACCTGACGGATTTTGTCATTAGCTGCGGAGGGAGTGGGATCGTAAGTGACATTCATAAAGAAGTAATTATAGGAAATCCTGAAAAACCTGAGGATTCGAAAAGGACCATGTACTGGGCTCGAACCAATCAAACAACTCTTGTTGTCATTCCTTTTCTTGGAGGGATGTCGGGATTGAACAGCGATGCTTTACTGCAGAAGTTCGGAGACAGGATCCGGGAGATTGCCGGGTTTTAATGCAGCTATTAGCAGCTATTATAGAAGTTGAACAGTATCTCAGAATACCTGAAATCTGAAATAAGTAGTACATGAACGGAGAGACGCATAGCCAACTGGCGATTTTTATCTGGAGTATCTGCAATCTTCTTCGCGGGCCGTACAAGCGGAACGAGTACCGAAAGGTGATTCTTCCTCTGACGGTGCTGCGCCGGTTCGAGTGCCTGCTGGAACCGACCCGGCAGAAGGTGCTGAACGAGTATCCATTATGGAAAACAAAGCCGGAACGTGTTCAGCAGGCTCATCTGCAGAGCATTTCCGGCTATCGGTTTTACAACCTTTCGGAATTGCAGTTCCGCCTTTCCGGCGAAAATATCCATTCGCTGCTTGACGATCCCGATAACCTCGCCCTCAATCTCAACAGCTATATCATCGCATTTTCGCCGAACGTCCGCTCAATCATGGAGAAGTTCAAGTTCAGCGAGCAGGTTCAGCACATGGCTGAGAAGAATATTCTCTTTGAGGTGATCAAAGCCTTTTCAAAGGTTGATCTTTCTGCCGAACGGGTTGATCAGATCCAGATGGGCTATGTATTCGAGGAACTGATCAGGATCGGGGCCGAGCAATCGAACGAGGAGGCAGGGGAGCACTTCACCCCTCGCGAAGTGATCAAACTGATGGTGAACCTGTTGCTTGCACCAGAAGAGGACCTGGCCAGAAGCCATGTGGTGAAAACCATTTACGATCCGGCGTGCGGGACGGGCGGAATGCTCTCGGTGGCCGAGGAGTACATCCGCCAGCTCAACAGCGACGCGCAGCCGAAACTGTTCGGTCAGGACTGGAACGACGAGGCGTGGGCGGTATGCAAATCGGACATGCTGATCAAGGGAGAGGAGGCGGACAACATCATTCTCGACGACACCTTCAGCCGGGATGGTTTCGACCGGAAGGACGACAGCGGGGAAAAATGGACGTTCGATTACATGCTGGCCAATCCGCCGTTCGGAGTGGAATGGAAGCAGCAGCAGAAATTCATTGAAAAAGAGGCAGAAACTCTTGGATTCGATGGACGTTTCGGCGCGGGAACGCCGCGGATCAACGATGGGGCATTGCTCTTTTTGCAGCATATGATTGCCAAGATGCGCAGCGTCCGGATGGGCGGCAGCAGGATCGGGATCGTTTTCAACGGTTCGCCGCTCTTTACCGGCGACGCGGGCAGCGGCGAGAGCGAGATCCGGCGATGGATCATCGAAAACGATTGGCTGGAAGCCATTGTCGCTTTGCCGGAACAGCTGTTCTATAACACTGGTATAGCAACGTATATCTG
>JAPHUN010000175.1 GCA_026193435.1 Chlorobium sp. | reverse complement strand
GGTGGGTTTCGGCGTAGGAGTCGAGAGACTCTCCTTTCTCGATAGCTTCCCATGCCTGGCGTATGCTTGACGCGCCCGCTTTCGGACCCATCGGGTGGCCGAAAATCCCTCTTCCGGGAACAAATCCGAAATCTACGCTGCCGACCTTACGGTAGACGTTCTCCAGTGTCAGTGCCGAATCGCTGCCGCCTGGAACAGGCAGTGAACGCTTGAGTGAACCCATCTCATTGAGACACTCCTCGATATTTTCACGAACTTCCTGCTCAGGAGTCATCATGCGGCTCCCGAAACCGGGCATGATAATTGCGTCTAGACCGGCAAGACGCTGCAGTTTCGTAATAACTTTTGAGTGAATACCGTACTTTTCAAGGCGGGAAAACGCAGCTATAAAGGGAAAATGCCCTATCAGCGGTACTTTTGTATGTTTGCGAAGCATTCTCACTGCGCTCAGCCCTACAGGAAACGCGTTCACCAGCAACGCGTTTGCTCCGTTTGCCACGGCGACATCATGCTGCTCGATCATTTTGTCAACCTCATCGGTTATGTTGGCCAGATAGATTTTTTTATCACCTGTCTCTTTTTCAGCAAGAACCCGAGCTTTGCCGAGAAGTTCTGTACGACGACTTGTGGTTGACCATGCGACATCGGCAAGCATCTCATCGTCTTTTGCTATATCGAGCCCTCCCAGCCAGCTCTGAAAGGCTATGTCTGAAAAGTATTCAGGAGAAAGTCCGATGTTGGGCTTGACCACTCCGAAAAAAATCGGCCGGTTGTAGGCTCCGAGCATCTCACGAATGCCTTCGATGCCGAATTTCGGGCCTTCGAATTCCGCAAGGTAGGTGTCTGGAAAAGAGATATCCAGCAACTTGACGAGAGGGATCCCGGGAGTGAAGAAGGTTCCTTCGCCGCACACCGCCGTGAGAAGGTTGGGCAGCTTGGCCCCGAAATTCCTGTGAGGGTGGGCAATCGTGACCCGACAGGCATGAATTTTACCAACGGCGTCATGCTCAACCGGATAGCTGAGCTCTTTGCGTTCCTCGAGAACCTGCCAGCCAAGAACCTTGGCCGCATAGAGCGTCCTGAAGTCTTCGTCAATACCTACCCTGTTCCACTGGGCTGTTGACTGCTCACTACAAAAATGAGCTAACGCTGTCCTGATATCACCTACGCACTCAAGGTAATACTCAAGTTCCAGGTAGTCAGCCATATTCAGCTGATCCCTGTCTGCAAAAAATCCTTTTATCTCTTCCGCGTTCATAGTACTTCGTTCAGTGCAGGTATTATTAAAAACAGCTCGAGCAGCCCAGGCGTCGTCATCCGGTTTACCCTTCAGCCTTTATGCTGTTGAAGTATGCATATGCCTCATCGGGCGTCATGTTTTCATGAACGATACGATTGACTGCTTTCATCATCGCGACCGGAGCGTCGCTCTGAAAAATATTCCTTCCCATATCGACTCCGGAGGCGCCTTCCTGAATCGCCCTGTATGACATGGTCAACGCATCATACTCGGGAAGTTTCTTTCCGCCGGCCATAACAATCGGGACAGGGCAGGAAGAAACGACGGTGTCAAAATCTTCAGGAACATAGTAGGTTTTCACGATCTGCGCACCGAGTTCCGCACACATCCTGCAGGCGAGACGGAAGTACTTTGCATCACGTACCATATCTTTTCCAACAGCGGTAACAGCCATAACCGGGATGCCGTAGCGGTAACCCCAATCGACAAGCTTTGTCATGTTCTGGATCGAACGGGTCTCGTATTCCCCGCCGATAAAGACCTGAAGGGTAATCGCGGCAACATTCATCCGGATAGCATCCTCAATATCGACGGCTATCTGCTCATCGGATAGTTCTTTGAGAATACTCGGGCCTCCGCTGCTGCGCATGACAACAGCCTTGGTCAGCGTCGGCGGCACCGTTGTCCGCAGGATCCCTCTCGTCAGCATGATAGCGTCCGAGTACTGCATAAGCGGCACGATATTGAGATCAACCCGTTCAAGACCGGTCGTAGGGCCCTGAAAATAACCGTGATCGATAGCGAACATGACGGTTTTTCCCGTGTCCGGCCTGAAAATCCTGGATAAACGGTTTTTCATTCCCCAGTCAAGAGCGCTTGCGCCCTTGAGAAAGAAACCGTGAGTATCTACCGGGACATCGGTAAAATAATTCTTTTCCTGTTTCCCCAGATCTGCTTCCGGCATAGTAATGCTCCCCTTATAACGTTATATAATAGTAAAGTAAAGAGTTCTTTTTCACCTGAGTGCGGCCGCGATGTTGCCGCCATCTACCGTTGTAATCGAACCTGTCGTCTTTTTTTCCAGCGCAAGATGTATAAACGCATCAGCGACATCTTCAGCGGTTACCTCAAGCTTGAGAAGATTACCAGCCATATACTCGCTGGTGCTGAGCCCCCTTGCTGTTGAACGGGCCGCTATCATTTTCTCGTCAAGCAAACCGCTCCGGATCCTGTCTGCATTGATACCGTTCGCCCGGATACCGTCACGGCCGTGATCAAGAGCATACTGACGAACGAGAAAGAGAGTCGCCGCTTTGGGAAGACCGTATGGCCCGAAATCGGGACCCGGATTTACCGCCTGTTTGGAAACGTTATACAACAGATTTCCACCGATTCCCTGCAGCTTCATGACAGCAACCGCCTCCTGGGAAATCGACTGATGAGAGAAAAAGTTAAGTTCGAAGCTCTTCCTGAGAACGTCGTCGGAAACCTCGCCGATCCTGCCTTGAAGAGCAGCACCTACATTGGACACCACGATATCAATCCCGCCGAATCTTTCGCAGATCTTCCGGAAGGCATCAGAAACGGATGAACGGTCGGTTACGTCACAAATGATTCCCAGCGTATCCGGACCGAGTTTTTCTACGGATTTTTCAAGGCTTTCACCGTCAAGATCAAGAATGGCTATTTCCGCCCCTCTCTCCCTGAACGCCCTGGCGGTAGCGAAACCTATAGCCCCTGCCGCGCCGGTAATCATGGCAACCTTGCCTGCAAAAACATCATGACGCACTTTCTTTACCTTGGCCTGCTCCATATCCCAGTACTCAATTCCAAATACCTCGTTTTCCGGGATCGTTTCGAAACAACCGATCGATTCAGCCTGAAGCACAGCTTCAGCGGTAGATGTGGCAATATCCGCATTAACACGCGCATCCCTGAGCGTTTTGCCAAGGCCGAACAGACCGAGACCGGGCACAAGGACAACCCGCGGTAACGGATCAAGCATCTGCACCTCAATACCTGATACGGCCTGCTGACGTTCAAAATATGCCGTATACTCTTTTGTATAGTTTTTCACAGCCTCATGCACGCTCTTTCTGAACCCTTCGGGGTCAGCAGCATCGGGAACAGGCAGAACAAGAGGAATATTCTTTGTCCGGATAATGAAATCGGGAGTCATGCTTCCCTTCCGGGCCAGAATCTCCAGATCGGCGCTGTTGACATATTCCATAATCTCAGGAGATGACCTGAAATCAAGAATAAAGCTCTCGTAATCCTTGCTGTCCGGCGTTTTTTCCGTCACACACGCGCCCCGTATTACCGGAGCTACCTTTTCGAGCGGAAGAAGCGCCCCCGGCAATGCAATCGACGGAAAGGATTTCCGCCCAGGTTGCTCAATTCTTTCCTCCAGATCTGAAACAGCCCCGATCATCAGATCATACGCCTCCTTCGAAGTCTCCCCGAAGGTTACCAGCCCGTGTTTCAGAAGCACCAGTCCTGTTACGCCCCTGTCAGCAGCATAGACCTTTTCAGCTGAACGCGCCAGCTCCAGTCCGGGCCTCATGTAGGAAACAATACCGAACCTTTCACCAAGCACATCTTTGCTGAGCTTCTCGCCATCCGGCTGATTGGTAAGCGTCAGCAGTGCCTGAGAATGCGTATGCAAGATGTATTTGTGCGGAAGAAAAGCGTGTAAAAGGGTTTCTATGGAAGGCGTCAGCCCGTTTTTCACCATATGATCGGTAAGGCTGAAAAGGTTCAGAAACAGAAAGTTTTTCAGTTCCTGATTGGAGAACCTCTTGAGATCTTCGTCAGTAAGATTTCCTCCGGAAAGTATCATCTGCAGCAATCTCTGGAGAGGTTCTATCCTGACAGGAGTAAAATCATACGCCGTGACATCGGCAAGATCCACTCCGCTACCCTTGATAAAAAGCACATTTACCTTGTTGCCGATCACATCGGTAAGCTGGCACTTTACAGACGTATTACCACCCCCGTGCATAACAAGCCTGTTTTCCCTGCCAAGCAGGCGGGAGGAATATACCAGTTCGGCAAGTTCCCGGGGCAGCTGTGTGACAGTTTCCAGCTCTTCCGCTACTGCATGACAAGCGGTGTCTTCCCAGAGGTTTTGCATACAAATAAGCGTCTAATGACTGATAAAGCGTAAGAAGATAAAAAATATCGAGATGTAAGGCTTTGAATATAGCAAAAACCTGCAACCCTGAAAACCCCGCACTACCACAGTTCCATTATTTTCCCTATTGTTATCGTACATTTGAAATAACAGAGGAATGGGGAGAAAGAGAGACAAGAAACAAGAGGCGAGAAGAGGGGGGATGAGGGAAATGGATAATGGATAGTGGAGAGTGGATAATGGATAGTGGGGAGGACTGGAGATGGGAGAGAAAAGAGAAGCAAGAGACGAGAGTTGAGAAGGGCGAAAGGGCGAGGGAAAGAGTGCTGAGCAATGAGCGGGGAGCAAATGACTAATGACTTTTTACTATTGAAGACTGAAGACTGACTGATGACTGGAGGCTGGTAGGGGCGAAAAATCTTTCGCCCGATCTGGTAATCTTGGGGCTATCCAGCCATTTGGCTATCCATCCAGCTTGTTATTTTCTCGTCACTAATCACTCTAACTATGTAACTATGGCTGATACCGACGACAAGAAGGCTTTCGATCTTGCCATACGTTTACTCGGCGAACGTGAGCATTCACGGAAGGAAATCATCACCAAACTCGAGCGCCGCAAGTTCAGTGAGGCGGCAATCGACAAAACGCTCGAAAGGCTCGACCAGCTCGGCCTGATCGATGACCGCTCTTTTGCTGAACACTTTGTCGGCAGCAGGTCAAGAAAAAAACCTTCCGGAAGATATAAACTACGCTATGAACTGTTTCAGAAAGGGATATCTGAAACCATTATCGACGAGGTTCTCAGCGACTATGACAGTAGTGCTCACTGCCTTGACGCCGCCATGAAGAAATTCCCTTTTCTCAAGGGAGACGATCACTACAAACGAAAGAAATTGTATGCTTTTCTTTCAAACAGAGGCTTCGACAGCCACTCGATCCGTGAGACTCTTGACCAGATTTTCAGATCCTGACGTTCCTGCCCAACCCGCCATCTCAGGAATCGAACATGGCTGGCTGGATAGCTGGATAGCTGGATAGCTGGATAGCTGGATAGC
>JAPHUN010000334.1 GCA_026193435.1 Chlorobium sp. | reverse complement strand
TGCCAACCTTGTAGAGGCGGATTTGAGCGGTTCAATGCTTGTGGAGGCGAATTTACGGGGGGCTAACCTGAGCAGAGGAAAGGTTCGCGACGTTGATCTAACGTCAGCAAACCTTTCCGATGGTTTTTTTATTGAAACCGACTTCACCAGGTCACAGATGGTGAGATCAAAAATGCAGAGAGCGTTTCTGGGCAGAGCAACGCTCACGGGAACCAACCTCAGTTGGTCCAATCTCGAGAAAGTCAATCTCGATAATGCGGATCTGCAAAACGCCGTTCTTGTGGATGTTGATATCAACAGTTCCGATCTTGTCGCAGCCAACTTTTCAGGAGCTGATCTCAGAGACGCAGACCTTTCAGAAGTCAATCTTAGAAATGCTGATCTCACCGGGGCGGATCTGAGAGGTGCCAGACTCAGTTTCAGTCAGAATATGACAGGCTCTACACTGAACAACGCAATCCTGCATTCAGCCAATCTCATAGGCACAAATCTCAATGGTGCCGATATTGAGCAAGCAGATTTTTCTGGTGCGAAAATTTCGACTAAAACCATTTTGCCCAGTGGGGTAAAAGGTAATTCCGAATGGGCCAAAGCGAAGGGTGCGCTGTTTGTAAAATAAAATACTGTCAGTGTTTCTGTTCAGAGTAAGGTTTTTTTGAAACAAGTACTGTAACGGTTACTGGTGATGCCAATTTTTTATGTTTCCATCACCATGAAAAAACAGGCAGAGTTGATCCCCCGAAAGGGGGATCGTTTCTTGGTAGTGACAAGAGATGGGCGGGAAACAGACGGTTGGCGGAACAGGTGACGGTAAGAAGGTAATACAGGGATAAACACCAGAGGTTTTCATGGTTCAGAAGCGGGGAGGATTGTTTTCGTTGCCGTTAGGTTTCAGGCAAGGCGTGCTTTTTGCTGTTGTTCTTGTTGCCGTTGGGTTTTGCATTGAGCTTGCCAGTACTGGCAAGGGGGTTGCGGCGCCTGGCTGGCCTGTGAATGGAATGGTTGCGGCCATTCTTGTTGCTGTTGTTTTTTTTGTTGGAACTGTCTTCAGAAAACATCCTCTGGTTCTCTGGCTTGGGGGGATTCCTCTCGGTCTGTCTCTCATTGCAGTTCTTGCTGCTCTTTCTATGATTGGCGGAATTGTTCCCCAGGATCCTGAATATGCTCCGTTGCTGGTTGTTGATCTCGGATTTAACCGACTGTTCGCTTCATGGCCGTTTGCTCTTGTCTGTGTTGTGTTTATGGTGAATCTGGGGCTCGGTTTTGTTCAGAAACTCCTGCCGTTCAACGTTGCCAATATTCAGTTCATGTTGTTTCACGGCGGGTTCTGGATCGCTGTGACCAGCGGATTACTTGGTTCTTCGGATCTTCAACGCATCGCCGTGCCTCTCTATGAAGGCAAGGAAACAACCAGCGGGTTTGACAGGGCTTCAGACTCGATGGTTGAGTTGCCGTTTGGGATATTCCTCCATGATTTCACTATCGAGGAATATGCGCCGATGCTCGGGCTCTATGATCCTTCGAAGGATGCATTTGTGCCGAATGAATCCAGAGCCATGCTTGAAATCAAGCCTGGAATGAAGGTTTCATGGGATGGCATCCTTGTCGATGTTATCCGATCAGTTCCCGATGGTGTCATCAAGAGCGGTGAAGACCCGGTGGCCGCAGATCCTGCCGGAGGCGTTCCTTTCGCAAAGGTTCGGGTAGTGCATCGGGGAGCTGAACAGACCGGATGGATCAATCCGGCAGGAAAGGGGATTGATGCCAGGTATCTCGTCGTTGGCCGCTACGCTCTTGTTCTTCTTCCGGGTTCACCAAAGAGGTTTTCTTCAGAGGTTATGTTTACGCATAACAGCGGAGAAAAGAAGATAGGGGTCCTTGAGGTGAACAAGCCATTTGATTTTTTCGGATGGAAAATATATCAGGCAGGCTATGATGAAAAAGCCGGAAAAATGTCGTCGTTGAGTGTCGCCGAGGCGGTAAAAGATCCCTGGCTGCCGGCGGTTTACTTCGGCTTTTATCTCATGATGGCAGGCAATCTCCTCTTTTTCTGGCAGGGAATGAAAAAAAACGGCAAGAAATGACATGGATTGAATTTCCGATAGTTGCAGGTGCCGCTGTTGCCTGCTGGACTGGGGGCAGTATCTTGAATCTGCTTTCCGGTAA
This sequence comes from Chlorobium sp., assembly GCA_026193435.1. Lineage (GTDB taxonomy): Bacteria > Bacteroidota > Chlorobiia > Chlorobiales > Chlorobiaceae > Prosthecochloris. The sequence goes on along the minus strand of JAPHUN010000334.1, from coordinate 12,845 downwards.
AAAAGAAGCACTCAGGGTTCCTTCCTATCTGCTTATGGGGGCAGGAACAGTGGTGATGGTTGTTTTTCTTGTGCTGTTCTGGCAGCATGTCGAAAGGCCTCCTCTCAGAACCCTGGGTGAAACCAGGCTCTGGTATGCCACATTGATTCCTCTTGTCGGTTTTATCGTTGAATATCGCTGGAAAATCACCTGGCTCAAGTTTTACTGTATGGCCCTGGCTGCATTTTTCCTGAGCATTAACCTGATCTATCCGGATATCCTCGATAAAACACTCATGCCTGCATTACAGAGCGTGTGGTTTGTCCCTCATGTTATAGTTTACATGATCGGTTACGTCTTTCTTGCCGCAGCCTCGGCAGCCGCATGGCACAACATCTACCTCGGTTATCGCTTGCGTCGAAATGAACAAAGCGAGGCTGTCGGACACTATCTGGCAATACTGGGTTTTGTTTTTCTGACATTCGGACTTCTTTTCGGTGCATTTTGGGCAAAGGAAGCCTGGGGGCACTACTGGACCTGGGACCCAAAAGAGACCTGGGCTTTTCTCGCATGGCTTGCCTATCTCGGTTATCTTCACCTTAACGCTGAAAAGATCGAGAGGAAGCGGCTGCAATGGTATCTCGGCCTGGCCTTTATTGTTCTTCTCGTGAGCTGGTTTGGTGTCAACTATCTGCCTTCGGCGCAAAGCAGTGTTCACAGCTATCAGCCGGGATGAGTCTCTATCCGGTTGCCTGCAGCTGTGCCCGATAGATAGGGAAAGGCAGGCCGCGGTACACGCTGTTTTTTTAAGACAATCGTTTATGGTACAAGAAGGTATGGGTATAAAGCAATGTACAAGCATACTCGTATGTGCCTTCTATTTCCTGCTGCTTATGCGGCCCCTGGCGCCATTGATTGAGTATAGCCTGTATCAGAACTATATCGCCGAAAACCTCTGTATCAACAGGGACAAGCCTGAAATGAACTGCAGAGGAAAATGCTATCTCAAGAAACGATTGCAGCAAGTCAACAGGGATGAGAATTCCCGCGGTGAACAGGGTCGGCATGCGATCTCTGTAAAAGAGAGTTTCCCTGGAATTCTTCAAACAAACATCCTGATTTTTTATGGACTAAACGAGAGAAACCCTCGTTTTTTCTGTCCGGAAGTATCATTGCGTGAACACTTCTCCGCTATACCGACACCGCCTCCCAGATCCTTTTTGTTGTACTGTGTGTAACTATATTTTGATGCCGGTTGCGGTATCACTGTACTAACAAAGAGGAATACTTGCTATGATGAATAAAATACTTTTCCCTCTCGTTGCGGGGCTGCTGTTGCTATGCCCCGAACCGGGTCAGGCCCAGGGAAATACCGGGCCGATTCAACTGCTTGACCACTCTACGCAGGAACCTATTGAACGGGCAAGGTACCGATACAGCTCGCAAAACGGGTCAACAGACAACAGCGGGGTCATTACCATTGAGTATGTTGAAAACGATACACTGTTTTTCTCCCATGTCGGATACGGAGAATGGTTTGTCACCGACTCTCAGGTACGAGATGCTTTCAAAACAGGCCGTCTCTTCAGAGAACAGAGGCTGATCGCCAAGCCGGTGACAATTATTGCCGTGCGTCCGAAACCGGGTGATGTGGAAAAGATTGGTCTTGACTTCAACGACAGGTTATCGCATGACGCCGGTGCGCTCCTGAACCAGTCTGCTGCTGTAAGCAGTATCCGTAAAAGCGGCAGCTATGGGTTTGATCCGGTGTTACGAGGCTACAAGTACGATCAGCTCAATGTTGTAGTTGATGGTTTGCTTTGCTCGGCGGCAGGTTGTCCCAATCGCATGGACCCTCCGACCAGCCAGATACCTCCCAACATGATTGAGCAGGTCGAAATTTACAAAGGGCCACATTCTTTCCGGTATGGAACAGGTTTCGGCGGAACGATCGTATTTGAGTCCAATCCTGTCAGATTTTCCGGAGAGCAGGATCTCTACGGTCGGATGTCAGGGAGTTTTGAGAGTAACGGTGAGGTGTATCGCTCCGAAGGTGTTGTCGGTCTGAGAGATCAGACATATGATCTTGGTCTCTTCGGGTCTTTTTCCAAAGGTGATGACTACACGGACGGAGATGCTGTCACTGTTCCGTCATCATTTCAGCGGGCGAGCATGGGCGGCAGAATGGGGCTGAAACTGGCCGATAATCAGAAGCTGACGGTGACCGCAACGCATAACAATGCCAGGGATACGGATTTTCCTGCACTGCCGATGGATCTGCGTTCCGATAAAACCTGGTTGTTCAACGCGAAATATGAACGTAGTTATCAAGGCGGCGACCTTGATAACTGGGAAACAGGCCTCTATGCTTCATTTGTAGACCACACGATGGATAATCTGGGAAAGGATCTTCATCCCAGAATGCTCAATGCAACAACTGAAGCCAATACCGTAAGTTATGGCGGACGTAGTGAAGGCGCCTGGGTATTTGAAAACGGGAGACTGTATTCAGGGATCGATGTCAGGATCGAGCGTGCTGAGGGAGAAAGAGCAAGGGAATTTCTGATGGGGCCCATGGCGGGTAAAACAGTGCATGACAATGTCTGGAATGGAGGACAGATCGCAAAACCAGGCATATTCGGTGAATACTATCATGCATTTCCCGGTTTCGATCTCATTGCTTCCGGACGGCTGGAATACAATGAAGCAAGGGCTACCGATCTAAGCCAGGACTTCGCGGCTAAAAATCCCGAGACTGATGCCAATGATATCAATCCGAATTTCAGTATCGGCGGTATAAAACATGTGTCTGATGAGCTGTCCCTCGGATTGTGGCTGGGACGTGCTCAACGGAGCGGAAGCATAAACGAACGGTATATCAATTCATTTCCTGTCGGCAGGGACCCCTATGAAATGCTGGGTAACCCGGCTCTGAAACCCGAGATTAACAATCAGATAGACCTGACCCTGGCTTACCTGACCGGCAATACATCTCTTGATATCGGTATTTTTGCGTCATTACTTCAGGACTATATCACTTCCGAGATCGATCCATCCCTTAAGCCCGCAATGCCGTCAAGCCCGGGTGTCAGGCGGTATGTGAACATAGACGATGCGTTTATGACCGGCTTTGAAGTGACCTGGAAACAGCGTTTGTTTGCCGGGTTGAAGCATCAGGCGAGCCTGGCCTGGACCTATGGAGAGGATCGGGTGAGAAACGAGCCCCTGCCTGAAATAGCTCCACTTGATTTCAGGTACACCTTGTGGGGAAGTTACCTCGACAACACCTTGATGCCTTTGGTTACGTTGCGGCATGTAACTGCACAGGATCGGGTTTCAACCGCTTTTGGCGAGACGGACACCCCCTCATTTACCCTGGTTGATGTCGGCGTCACCTACAAGATCAACAAGAGCATAGGGGTTACCGCAGGGGTGAAGAACCTGTTTGATGAAGCGTATTATGAACATTTGAACCGTTCCGTCAAGGGACAATCCCGTCCGATCTTTGCGCCGGGAAGAAATGTCTATCTGACGTTGTTCGCAGACATGATGTAGTATGACGGCAGGTGAACATGAATTCCCGGTCATGCTCACCTGTCCCGGTATCTCCGGTATATGAAGAAGGTCAGGATGCGGCAGCGACCGCTATGCATAAAGGAGGAGTTGCCCGGAGAGCGTCTCCTCCCTTATGGGTAAGATTGCAGAAGGGAGAAAGGAAAAAAAACGATCAGGAACGGCTCAGGTGAGATCCCTGATCAAATCCTTGTGCTGCGGGAATTTTCTTGTCAGGGAGTTCCTGTCGGCCATGGTGAAGTCGCTGAAATCAAATCCGGGTGAAACAACACAACTTGTGAGTGAAAATGCGTCCGTAGCAGGGTTTTCAAGTCGTGCCCCGAAACAGGTGTTTGCCGGAACGATACCCTGCAGGGTTCCGGTACCGGAGTCAAGGGTAAACGATGACATAAAACCTACATCGTGAAACAGATACACGGTAAGAGGGCTGCCGGCATGGTAAAACCAGAGTTCATCGGATTTGATCCTGTGCAGCATCGAGCGATCATTTCCCCTCAGGAGGTAGTAGATCGCGGTCGCATACGGCCGTTTTCCTGAGAAAACAGGACTTTTGGCGAAGTTATAGGTCGTTTTGCTGCGATAGGTTTCACGGTAATACCCCCCTTCAGGGTGTTGTGAAAGATCCAGCTTGTCAATCCAGTACTCAGCTGTTGGCATGGAGTTTTTCCTGTACTTTCCTGTTTTTCAGGCGGGAAGCTTCAGCAAGTTTCTCACGGAACTCTTCCAGAGAACTCATGATTGAAGGATCGGTTAACGCAAGGATATGAACAGCCATGAGTGCCCCGTTTCTGGCATTGTCGATCCCGACTGTCGCGACCGGAATTCCTGGAGGCATCTGCACGATCGAATAGAGCGAATCCTGTCCGCTGAGTTTTTTGTTGAAAATCGGCACGCCGATTACAGGCAGTACGGTAAATGCTGCCGTAACACCCGGCAGGTGTGCTGCGGCTCCCGCGCCGGCGATAATGATCTTGAGTCCGTTGCTCTTTGCATTGGCGGCGTATGCTTCCAGATCCTTCGGTGTGCGGTGTGCTGAAATGACAGACATTTCATAAGGAATACTGAACTCGTCGAGGACCGCCGCGGCCTCTTTCATGATATCGAAATCGGAGTCAGATCCCATAAGGATGCCGACCAGCGGGGACGCGTTTTCTGATAGAGTTGTCATACGTATAAATGATCGGGCATTGCTGAGGTCAGGTGCCCTTTTTTTTATGAATTTGCCGAGTTTTGTGTATTTTCACGGGTACAGGAATATGAAAAGTAACATTTGTAGAGGAAGATTACAATGGCAACAAATCTTGCGGATAAATACAGCAATCCAGGACCTCGTTATACAAGTTATCCGACGATTCCATCGTGGAGCACGGATGGTGTAACTCAGGAGCAGTGGAAAGAAGCTATGATCAAGGGCTTCAACGATAGTAATGATACAACCGGTGTGAGTATGTACATCCATATTCCATACTGTGAGAACCACTGCTATTTCTGCGGATGTAATGCATATAGAACGCAGGATCATGTCTATGAGGAAGCATACCTTGACGCTCTTCTTAAAGAGTGGCAGATGTATCTTGATGTGTTTCCCGGTACGCTCAATGTCAAGGAGATGCATATTGGAGGAGGCACTCCGACCTTTTTCAGCCCTGATAATCTCGTTAAGCTCATCAATGGCCTTTACGAGCATGTCAACCGTATGGATGGCTACATGTTTAGTTTTGAGACAAATCCCCGCTCTACAACAACGGAGCATCTTGAGGCGCTCTACAGTGTCGGATTCCGCCGAATGAGTTTCGGCATTCAGGACTTTGATCCTGTCGTGCAGAAGGAGATAAACAGACTGCAGTCCTTTGAGCTTGTTAAGGAAAAAGTCGACATCGCAAGAAAGATCGGTTTTACGTCGATCAATTTCGACCTTGTTTACGGTTTGCCAAAACAGACGCTTGCGACCGTTACTGATACGATCAGCAAGGTCATGGAGCTCAAACCGGATCGTATAGCCTTCTACGCTTACGGTCATAATCCACACATGTACGAAGGGCAGCGCAAGTTCAAGGAGGCGGATCTTCCTGTAGGGGCGGTCAAGCAGGAGTTGTACGACAAGGGGCTTGAAATGCTTGAATCGATCGGATACCATGAGATAGGCATGGACCATTTTGCCCTTGAGGGTGACGCTCTTTACGTCGCGGCTAAAAACGGCACGCTTCACAGGAACTTCATGGGATATACGGAAAATACAACCCAGATGATGCTTGCTCTCGGTTCATCATCGATAAGCGACACCTGGTATGCTTTTGCCCAGAATGAACGCTTTCACGAGGACTACATCCGCGAGGTCAACAACGGACGTTTCCCTTTGCATCGAGGTCATCTTCTGACTGACGAAGACCTTGTTCTTCGCCGTCATATTCTCAATCTGATGTGCAAACAGGAGACATCATGGGCTGATCCGAAGCTTTACTGTGATGAACTCGACGTTGCCAGGTATCGTCTGGAAGACATGCAGAATGACGGTATAGTCGAACTGAGTGAAAACGGGGTTCGGGTTACCGAAGCAGGGATTCCTTTTCTCAGAAATATCTGTATGGCGTTTGATGCTCTGCTCTGGAGATCAGACAGCCTTTCAAAAGCCTATAACGTATCGAGGGATATTCAGGCTCAATACATCGAGAAAGCTCGTATAGCCAAAGAAGCGGAGAATGTGGATTGATGCGTGGATTGACGTTATTATAGAGATGTAGAGGTGGCTTCGGCCACCTTTTTTTATATGGCGGCAAAAGAAATGCCCGGGGAATCAGGCGGTTTATGGAAGGAAAACATGCTATTCTTCATTGAAATCCGGCATTAAATCGCTTATTTTCTAAAGAGAAGAGGTGTATTCATACACTACCTGAGATACAGAATATAGAAGTACATGAAACTATGCTAGGTGATGTTCTGCTGATAAACGATCAGCATAAGTCCGCGGCAAGAACCATTCTGAAGAGGGTGATCGCAGATCTGAAGGTTATTGAACAACAAGATCCTGCCTGTAAGTTTGTTGTTGCAATTTCAGGTGAATCAGGTGCCGGGAAATCGGAATTGGCTCATTCACTCGCTCTTCTGCTTAAAGAACGGTCTATTCGCGTCAAGGTTCTTCATACTGACAACTACTACCGGGTTCCTCCGCTTGAACGACGTGAGCACAGGATCAGCAATGGTTATACTTGTGTTGGCTTTGAGGAATACGACTGGGAACTATTACACACTAATATTGACGATTTCCGGAATAACCGGCAGGTATTTATTCCCTGTATTGATATTATTGCAGAGGAAATCGATCAACTGTTTACGGATTTCAGCAAGGTACAGTTGTTGATTATCGACGGGTTGTACGCCATACGTACCGAAGATATCGATCTGAGGGTGTTTATCGACCTTACCTACCATGAAACCAAAATCAGTCAGGTGGTCCGCTGCAAGGAACCTGCAGACGGTTACCGTTGGGAGGTTCTTGAGCGTGAACATCACCATGTCCGTTCTCTGAAATCGCTTGCTGATATGCATGTGAACAACAACTATGATGTTGTCGATGCCTGCATGTCAGTTGTTGAAAGTCAAAAAGCCAAGGAAGATCATGACGACCCAAACCATTAAGACAATACTCAGCCGCAGAAGTATACGTTCCTATAAACCCGACAGGCTTGACCCGGCATCACTTGATCTGATTGTTGAAGCCGGCACCTATGCCCCGAGCGCGATGAACCAGCAGTCGTGGCATTTTACCGTTATTCAGAACCGTTCGCTACTCGACAGACTCGAAGCTTCCTGCAAATCTGTTTTTCTGGAATCTGATGTCGAGGCGTTGCGCGATGTGGCCGCTCGTGAAGATTTCAGCGTTTTCTACAAGGCGCCTGCACTTGTTATCGTTACAGGAGACGCCAATGCCCTTGCTCCCCAATATGACTGCACTCTGGCAATGCAGAACATGCTGCTTGCAGCCGCGTCGCTCGATATAGGCTCATGCTGGATGCACTCTGTCATGATGTTTTACGCTACAGAGAAAGGAAAAGCTCTTTTCAATGAACTCGGTATTGTTTTTCCGGATAATCATAAACCCTATGCGGCTGCGGTATTTGGCTACAGTGCTTCTCCGGTACCTGAGCCCGAGCCGAGGAAATCCGGTTGTGTGACCTTGATGAGCTGACAGCTTTTCCTGTCACGAGAGTTCAGATTCCCACTTTTTGTAGAGCATATCGATCTCGGCACAGAGTTGTTCGTAGAGGGCAATGGTTTTCTCTGTTTTTTCCTTCGGCTGTGAGTAAAACGTTGAGGAAGCCATTGTTGCTTCGTACTCTTTCTTTTTTTCTTCCAGCTGCTGGATTTTTTTTTCAAGCTTGACGGTGTTTTGCCTGTCCGGATCGGGATCGGTTTTTTTTGTTTTTCCGGCTTTGGACGACCCGGTTTTTCCCTTCCTGTTTTTCTTCTCCGTCTCTGATGCTTTTTTCCGTTCCTCTTCGAAGGATTTGTCAGCTTTTTCAAGGTATTCCGCGTAACTCCCGAGGTGGACCGCCAGGGAGCCGTTTTTGATTTCAATGACCTTGTTGACAAGACTGTCGAGAAAGTAGCGGTCATGGCTGACCAGCATCAGTGTGCCGTCGTAATTTTCCAAGGACTCGATCAGCATCTCTTTGGAACGCATGTCGAGATGGTTGGTCGGTTCGTCCATGATGAGCAGGTTGGATGCCTGCAGCAGGATCCTTGCGAGCGCGACCCTTGATTTCTCTCCCCCGGACAGGACGCTGATTTTTTTTTCAACTGCATCACCGCTGAACAGAAAGCAACCGAGAATGTCGCGTACCCTGCGCTGTGATTCCGAATCAGGTGCGGCATCGAGCATTTCGGCAAGGATTGTCTTTTCTGAATCGAGGTTTTCGGTCTGGTGCTGGGCGAAGTAGCTCAGGCTCACGTTATGCCCAATGGAAAGGGTGCCTTCGAAATCTATGCTGCCGGAAACGATTTTGCAGAATGTTGTTTTTCCTGCGCCGTTCGAGCCGACAATCGCTATGCGATCTCCTCTCATGACTTCGAGATCAATGCCTTCAAGAACCTTTTTCTCAGTGCCGTCAGGCAACCGGTATGATTTCGATACTCCCAGCAGTCTCATGACCTCTTTGCCTGACGGTCTTGCTTTGGGAAAACTGAACGAGATTTTTGACAGGTCTTCTTCGGGTGCCTGCAGTTCCTCTTCGAGCTTCTGCATCTGACGAAGTCGACTCTGGGCCTGCCGGGCCTTGGTCGCCTTATAGCGAAAGCGATCCACAAAAGATTTCAGGTCAGCTATCTTTTTGCGATCATTTTCGTATTTGGCCATCATGAGTTCAAAACGTTCAGCTTTCTGTTTTTCATACAGACTGTAGTTTCCCTTGTACTCTGTAATTGTTTTGAACTGTATCTCAAGTGTCCGGGTGGTCAGCTTGTCGAGGAAGAAGCGGTCATGGGAAACGATGATATAGCTGTGCTCGTAGTTCAGCAGGTAGTTTTCAAGCCATCTGAGAGAATCGATATCAAGATGGTTTGTCGGTTCATCGAGCAGCAGCAGTGTGGGATTCTGGAGAAGGAGTTTACAGATATGCAGACGCATCTGCCAGCCGCCGGAAAATTCCTTGACTTTTTTGCTGAAATCTGCAGAGCTGAATCCTAGTCCGGAAAGAACCTTTTCAGCCTCGGCCTGGATACGGTATCCGCCAAGGCGCTCGTATTCATGGGACGCATTGCTGTATTTCTCGATGATCAGGTGATAGGCTTCGCTTGTATGGTCGTGCTCCGGTGCCGCCATTGCGTCCTGCAGGGTTTCGATCTCTTCAGACAGATCGTAGAGTTTTTTATTTGCCAGGAGCGCATAGTGCAGTGCTGTTTTTTCCAGATCGTCCTCGAAAGAGATTTCCTGAGGAAGATAGCCTATGGTTGTCGTGGATGATTTGATGAACTGCCCGTTTGATTGTGCAGTGCTGCCGGAAGATGTTGTTGCAATAAGCCGAAGCAGAGTCGATTTGCCTGTGCCGTTCAGTCCTACAAGGCCGACACGGTCCCTGTCACCTATTCGGAAGGAAGTATTGACCAGAAGTTCCTTTGTGCCTGCACTCAGGTAGATGTTTCGGGCTTCAAACATACAGTTGAAAAAGAGGCTGTTGGTTAGGGAAATACACGGATTTGAAACAAAGATACAATAAATCACGAAAGCTGCATCAAGAGATAAGCCGGTAGAGTATCTTATGAAAACTATAACCATATGCGACATGAGTTTGACGTCTGTTATCATTACCGGGGGTACAAGAGGGCTTGGTCTCGGACTGGCCAGAAGATTTCTTGAAAAAGGATGCACTGTGACACTCTGCGGCACGACGGCCCGGAGTGTCAAAAAGGCGCTGGGTGAACTTGAGGCTTTCAGCGGAAGGGTTTACGGGGTTGAGGCGGATGTCACGAAACGGGCCGATGTTGAATTACTGCTTGACACCGCTGTCGGAAATGCAGGCCGGGCGGATATCTGGGTGAACAATGCGGGTAACAGCCATGAAACCGCGAAGGTCTGGGAACTGGACGGCGAAGTGATTGAAAACGTTCTCCAGGTCAACATGCTTGGAGTCGTGAACGGTACGGTTGTGCCTTTTCTCGCGATGCAAAAGCAGGGGAGCGGGAAGATTTTCAACATGGAGGGGCTCGGCAGCGATGGTTTTATCATGGACGGCATGTCGGTTTACGGAACTTCGAAAAGCGCGCTGCGCTATTTTACCCGCGCTTTCGCTCATGAAGCCAAAGACTCTTCTGTGCAGATCGGAAGCCTGAGCCCGGGGATGGTTGTTACGGACCTTCTTCTTGAAACCCTTCATGGCGATTCTCCGGAAAGCAAAAAAAAGAGGTCGTTCTACAATATCATGGCAGATGATGTTGAAACCGTTTCGGCTTTTCTTTGTGAAAAAATGCTTGCAAGCACTGCTCATTCCCCGAGAATACAGTGGCTTACAAAACCGAAAATCCTTTTCAGAATGCTTTTTGCCCCATTTATGAGAAGGGATTTGTTCGCCTGAGCCCCGGGGGGCTACAAGGGAAGGCCATACTCATGAAGGATTGTCCTTACATAGCGGGGGACAAGCACGGTGAGCTGTTCCGGGCATCTGTATTTGACATAGTAATAGTGCCTGATGAGGTGGAAATCTACCGAGTAGTGAGCGAAGCCGATGCCTTTCGGGCCGGTCATGCTCAGCAGCCTGGAGATGAGATGACCGGCCCACAGCGGTATTTTTCTCTCAGAAGAGTATGAGGTTTTCCGATCTTTCATGCCTTGTATGGTTCGTTCCGCATTTTTCAGAACAGCCTTTTTACACTCCCAGTCGCCATGCTCCCCGAAGCGTTCAAGTTCGTCATCAATCAGATTCAGCAGTTCTTGCCCTTTCTTTGTTCTGACGATAACCCATTGCCGGTTTTGATCAGGAAGCAGTTTTGCGGCAAGGTACCCGACGGTAATGTCCGACAGGCCGTTGAGGTAGTCAAAACAGCCCATACATGCTTCGGGAAAGATTTCCGGGTTGGAGAGTTCCTCCGGCAGGCTGAAGAACGGGACTTTTTCGGTAGTGCCGTTGGAATGTCTGATATGGATGCGGAAATCCTGCATGAATTCCATGTGGAGGGCGGTACCGGGCGACCTTGAAATTCTTTCCAGAATCCAGTCAAATTTGTTTCTCTGAACATTATCAACACAGGGGATGCCTACGGTATAGATTTCCATCTCCCGCAGGTAGGGAAACCTTTCCTGAAAATCCCGCAGGATGTGTATATGACAGGCCGCACCGATAACGAGAATTTTTTTAAGCTTTTTTCTGACAGCGTCCTGCAGTGATCTGAGGACAGGAGAAAGCACCGGTTTATTGCCCCTCGATGCATGGATCTCATCAGCTGACAGGGCAAGTACAGGTTGTGAGAAAAAGTGGTTTTCCGCACTGCGGTGCAGCGTCACGACGCCTTCCACAAGACCGCGGTCAAACGCTTTTTCCGCGATGCTTGTGATGATGCCGCTCCACTGTGCATCGGGCACAGGGTGTTTACGCTGCGCCGTAAACCTTTCCAGTGTAATACCGAACCGCAGTTCTTCCGGATTATCCTGTTGTCTCTCCCTGCCGAACAGCTGTTTTTCTCTCTTGCCGAGCCATCCGTTTTTAAAAACGCAGCTTTGAATACTTTCCTGCATCGGCCACTCTTGTATCGAGCAGAGTCCGCAGGAGCTGCATATCCCTTTTTCTACACTATTGGTGATCTCTTGGGTCATGGTTACGAATGTATGGCTATGGGTGCAGGAGGACAGTTATCTCCAGGGCACCTCTATTCCTGCAACGTAGTAAGTATACGGATAACAACCCGTCCTGTCAACGCGAATATCCTGTCAGGAAGTCCGAAAGAAATATTTTTCATTTTATTTAAAAAAATATGCAAGGATTGATATAAATGGTCGTCTGATATTATGAAGGTGCTTGAGTAGGAACAAGTACTTTTACTATCCTGTTAGGTTAGTGTTGCTGCTTAAAATGTTCTGCAACAATCCAGTGTTTTGATGATTAGGTTATGCAACTGATGATATGTGTTAAGATAACATGATCCATGTTTTAGCGTTTACTGGTTTGTTGTTGAGCCCGGTGAAGGAGGCGTGAGAGCGCCTCTGCAGCTGGTTTAACCCTCTCTTTATTTCCCTTCTTCTTTTTCTTGCAGTCAGGTTATCGTCCGGATACTAGTATTGACCGGCAAGGTATTTTCCCCTGTTACAGACTTTTTCATTTATATTTCTTTCATAAAGGTTTTACGGACTTGGGCTTCTCAACAGGTGATGTTTTTTTCGACATGTTATTATGAGTCGTTCACTCTTTACCATGCATAGAGGAGAAGGTCCTCTTGTCGCGACTGCTATTCATAATGGCCACGCGGTCAGGAAAGAAATCGACGATATGCTCCTGATCGGCCAAAAGGATATGTTTCGCGAGGAAGATCCCTATACCGGAGAGCTGACCGCGGTTGCCGGCTCACGTATAATCAGCAATATTTCCCGTTTTGAAGTTGATCTGAACAGGCCGAGAGTGCATGCTGTATACCGGACGCCTGAAGAGTCATGGGGGCTCGCGGTGTGGAAAGGAGAGATTTCCGATGACCTTGTCAGCAGATCTCTTAATCGATACGATGCGTTTTATGCCCGTGTGCGGGAATTTCTTGCCGGGTTAGAGAGCCGATACGGAAGATTTGTGGTTTTTGACCTTCATTCCTATAATCAT
>JAPHUN010000309.1 GCA_026193435.1 Chlorobium sp. | reverse complement strand
CCCAGGCATGGAAGAAAGGCGTCCAGTCGATGTACTCGCGGAGTTCCGAAAGGGAAATATCGGCTTGTTCTGTAATGCCGGGATGATTCGGTATGGTGACGGTTTCAGGGCTCCAGGAGAGTTTCGCGCGGTTTTCCCTTGACTCGCCAATGCTCCTGGGCTGCCTCGATGCTTGCCTTGCCGTATGACTTTCACGCAGGGAACGCTGTTCTTCAGTCAGTTTTTTTACGAAAGCATCCTTCATGGAAGAGGTCAACAGGCTGTTGACGGCCGGGACGCTCCTCGAAGCGTCAAGAACCTGGACAACCGGTCCCGAATAGTTCGGTGCGATTTTCACTGCGGTATGGACTCTGGATGTCGTCGCTCCTCCAATGAGCAGGGGAATGTGCATGCCTTTCCGCTCCATTTCTTTTGCCACATGCACCATTTCGTCAAGAGAGGGAGTTATCAGGCCGCTGAGGCCGATAATGTCCGCTTTTTCTTTTTCAGCCGCTTCAAGAATGTTCTCGCACGGCATCATGACACCGATATCGACAACGTCGAAATTGTTACAGGCAAGGACAACCGAGACGATGTTTTTGCCGATATCGTGTACATCGCCTTTTACCGTCGCAAGAAGGACCTTTGCCACGGGTCTGGTATCTTTATTTTTCGCTTTTTCCTCTTCTATATAGGGTATGAGCCAGGCAACGGCTTTTTTCATGACCCTGGCGCTTTTAACAACCTGAGGCAGGAACATTTTGCCTTCGGCGAAGAGGTCACCTATGACATTCATACCACCCATCAGCGGTCCCTCGATAATATCAAGAGGGCTTGCATAAGCCTGGCGTGCCTCTTCGGTATCACTGTCGATATAGTCGACGATTCCTTTTACAAGAGCGTGCTGCAGACGTTCTTCAACGGTACCGTTTCTCCATTCCGCCTGTTTCGCTTCGGCTTTTTGTCCGTCATCCTTGATGGTTTCTGCAAAGTCGACAAGGCGTTCAGTCGCATCTCCACGACGGTTGAGCAGGACATCCTCGACCCTTTCAAGCAGCTCCGGCTCAATATCATCATAGACGGCCAGCTGACCTGCATTGACAATGCCCATATCGAGCCCCGCATGGATGGCGTGGAACAGAAACGCAGCATGCATCGCTTCGCGAACGGGGTTGTTGCCCCTGAATGAAAAAGAGACGTTACTTATTCCTCCCGATACCCTTGCATGCGGAAGGTTCTCCTTGATCCAGCGCACTGATTCGATGAAGTCGACCGCATAGTTGTCATGTTCTTCTATGCCGGTTGCCACCGTCAGTACGTTCGGGTCAAAAATGATGTTTTCAGGATGAAAACCGACCTCATCGACAAGAATTCTGTATGCTCTCTCGCAGATCTCGATACGCCGTTCAAGCGAATCAGCCTGTCCTTTTTCGTCAAAGGCCATGACAACCGCGGCGGCCCCATAGATCATGACCTTTTTGGCTCGCTCTCTGAAGAGATCTTCTCCCTCTTTCAGACTGATAGAGTTGACAATGGATTTCCCCTGAACGCAGCAAAGTCCGCTTTCAATTACCGACCATTTCGAAGAATCGATCATTAGCGGCACCCTGGAGATCTCAGGTTCGGAGCCGATCATGTTGACGAAATCCCGCATTACTTTCTCGGAATCGAGCATGCCTTCATCAACGTTGATATCGATCACCTGCGCGCCGTTTTCAACCTGTTGGCGCGCTATGGAGAGGGCTTCATCGTATTTTTCCTCCCTGATGAGTCGTGCGAACTTTCTCGATCCGGTAACGTTTGTGCGTTCGCCGACGTTGATGAAGCCTGTGGTTTTGTTGACAATCAGCGGTTCGAGTCCTGCAAGCCTGAGCTCAGTCGGAAGTGAAGGCTTTTTTCTCGGTTCGATCGTTGCAACCGTTTCAGCGATGGCCCTGATATGTTCCGGCTTGGTACCGCAGCATCCTCCGACAATGTTGACAAAGCCGGACTGTGCGAAATCAGCGATCTGTGAAGCCATATATTCAGGGCTATCGTCGTATTCGCCGAACTCATTAGGCAGACCGGCGTTCGGGTAGACACTGACCAGACTTCCGGCGACATGAGAGAGTGCTTCAAGAAAGGGTCTCATCTGCCTGGCGCCAAGAGCACAGTTGAGCCCGACACTCAGCAGGCCGGGCGTGTGTG
>JAPHUN010000240.1 GCA_026193435.1 Chlorobium sp. | reverse complement strand
TGGATAGTGGATAATGGATAATGGATAATGAGGGATAGACTGGGGGAAGCCAGAATCCAGAATCCAGAAGCCGGAATCGCGAAGGCTGGAGAGAAAAGAGACAAGAGTTGAGAGACGGGAGGGGGCAAAAAGCGGTGACAGAAAGCGGTGACAGGTGATTGGTGATTTGTAGGGGCGAAAAATCTTTCGCCCGGTTTTCTTCTTTTTGCCTTTTGACTTTTGACCTTTGCCTTTTCCTTGTCATCTTCGGGCCAACCAGCTATTCAGCAGTTTAGCTAACCAGCCAGTTTGTTTTTTTTCTTGTCACTGGTCACTCGTCACCGGTCACTTCTTCAGCTATCTTCCCCTATTCCCCGGCGAATAACGAACAGTGTAGGAGCTGGAAACTACTTTTCTTATCTTCGGTCACCTCTGTGAGGATTCTTCATGGATACTTGCAGTTGTTTGTGGTCATGTGATTAATGAATCCTTAACAGGAACCGAATGAACGATACAAATAAAAAAATACATCACTCTTCTGGAAATGCAGGAAACCCGGTCGATACTGAAATTCCTACTCAGGAACATATCGCCGAGGCTGAACGCTGCGGTTTTCAGTGCCGCGCAAAGGCGGCGAAAGTCCGGTTTGAAGAGTTGTTTCCCGGGATTATCGCTTCGATAACTGTCGCAGCGGCGGCAACGTTTCTTTCCGAACACTATGGGGCGCCAACCATGCTGTTCGCGCTTCTGCTCGGCATGGCGTTTCGCTTTCTGTCTGAAGGCGGTAAGGCTATTGCCGGTATTCAGTTCGCATCAACCACCATTCTGCGTATAGGCGTTGCTTTTCTGGGGATGCGTATTACACTGGACCAGATTCTTTCCCTTGGGGCAGGGCCGATGGCCGTGGTCATCGGATCGGTGTTTCTTACCATTCTTTTCGGTCTCGGTCTTTCAAAATTGATGGGGAGAGGAAAGCGGTTCGGCGTGCTTACCGGCGGCAGCGTCGGGATCTGTGGCGCTTCTGCGGCACTTGCGATATCGGCTATCCTTCCAAAAGACGAATACAGTGAGCGCAACACCATCTTTACCGTCATCAGCGTGACCGCCCTGAGTACCATTGCCATGATACTCTATCCGGTTATTGTTCAACAGTTCGGATTAGACCATGAAACGGCAGGTATTTTTCTCGGCGGTACCATTCATGATGTGGCGCAGGTGGTCGGCGCGGGTTACTCTGTTTCCGAAAAGACCGGTGACACGGCTACGTTTATCAAACTTCTGCGTGTCGCCATGCTCGTTCCGGCAGTTTTTACTCTTTCACTGATCTTTCATACCCGCAACAAGCAGGAGGGCAACGACGCGGGCCGGGTCTTTTTCCCACCGTTCATTATTTTTTTCATTCTCTTTGTCGGGATAAACAGTTCCGGTTTTACCCCTGAACCTCTCAGGGCTTTTATTGTCGATACATCCCGCTGGTGTCTCGTGACGGCTATTTCTGCCCTTGGTATGAAAACATCGTTAAAAGCTCTTTTCGATGTGGGTTGGAAGCCTGTCTCGATACTTGTTGCAGAGACCGTGTTTCTTGCCGCGCTTGTGCTTGGCGCTATACACTGGATGGCCTGATCGTAGAGGAAAAAGCGGTTTTTTCTTGACTATAGTTATGTAATTATGTAAGTTTTCTGACTGGACTTTAACCCCGTTATGAACTCCTCAGCCAGAGCAGAAACAGGATCGCATCGAGGGGAGAATCGTAGTAATAACAATACTTACAAGGAGAATTCATGAGTGAAATCGCAAGCAATATGGAGCTGGACTGTCAGGGAATGAACTGTCCTCTTCCGATTCTTAAGACAAAGAAGGCGGTTGACGGGATGCAAAGCGGCGAGGTGCTGAAAATGAAGGCTACCGATGCAGGTTCAGTGAATGATATGGCGTCGTGGGCAAAGCGGACAGGTAATGAGGTTATCGGACATGACGAGGACGGTGGAGTTCATACCTTTTACATCAAGAAAAAATAGTTTTCTCCGAAGAATGGGATGGACGGGGCATAGTCGGCATGATCGTCATGCGTTATGTCCCTTTTTTTGTGCATGTGCAGTTGTCTGATACTATCGTTTTTTGGCAGAGTTGAATATACTGAAACCGTCCCTTCGTTTTGACAGGGTATGGAGGAGTTACCGGTGAAAGCAGTGAATGTCCCCAGGCTGATGATTTCAGCCGCCCACAAGAGTTCAGGAAAGACGCTGGTGAGCCTCGGGATTATGTCCAATCTTGTTCAGGGAGGGGAGAGCGTTCGCAGTTTCAAGAAAGGTCCTGACTACATTGATCCGATGTGGCACAGGCTGGCTACCGGCAATGAGTGTCGTAACCTTGACCCTTTTCTGATGGGTTCAGACGGGTGCCTGGATTCATTTCTTCGAAACAGCGATGTACAAAGTCTGTCCCTGATAGAGGGTAATCACGGGTTGCATGACGGTATGTCTATCGACGGTTCGGACAGTAGTGCCGGATTGTCGCTTCTCCTGAAGTCGCCGGTTCTGCTTGTCGTTGACAGCAGGAAGATGAACAGAGGTGTTGCCGCGCTTGTCATGGGCATGCAGTCGATGTCCCCGAAGGCGCATATTGCCGGTGTTATTCTCAATCAGGTACGAGGGTCGCGTCAGGAGGAAAAACAGAAAAAGGCTATCGAGCAGTATTGCGATATTCCTGTCCTCGGTGCTATTCCCGGGGATAAAGAACTGGTTATCCCTGAAAGGCATCTCGGATTGACAACGGTTGGCGAAAGCAGTGATGCTGAAACATTGATCAGGAGCGCAGGACAACGGGTTGCCGGTTATTGTGATATGCAGACCGTCAGATCCCTTTTCTTTACGGCGCCCTCACTTGAAGCGCATCGTCGGCAAAGGGGGTATGTTCAAGCTGAGCCCTCGATCACGATAGGTGTTTTCAGAGACCCTGCATTTTGTTTTTACTATCCGGAAAATCTGGAGGCATTGGAGGAAAAAGGTGCGAGGCTGGTGTTTGTCAATGCGCTTGAAGACAGTTATCTGCCTGAAGTTGACGGGCTCTATCTGGGAGGAGGGTTTCCCGAATCATTTTTCAGTGAGCTGAGCGGAAATCAGACGCTTTTACAAGAGGTCAGGGATCGTGCGGCATCAGGAATACCCCTTTATGCTGAGTGCGGAGGGTTGATCTATCTTTCAAGAAAAGCTCTCTATGACGGAAAATCTTATCCACTCGCTGATGTATTGCCGTTTGATATAGGTTTTCAGTCCAGGCCGGTCGGTCATGGATATCTTGATCTGATAAGTTCCCGTGACAGTCCCTGGTTTGCCAGGGGCGAAAGAGTAAAAGCCCATGAGTTTCATTATTCAAAACCTGTAAGAGCTGACGGAAAAAGTATCTATCAATTTGACGTGCTTTGGGGATATGGCGTGACCGGCAAGCGTGACGGAGTCCTTAATAAAAACCTGCTTGCCTCGTTTGCTCATCTTCATGCCATCGGGAATCCCGGCTGGGCGG
>JAPHUN010000127.1 GCA_026193435.1 Chlorobium sp. | reverse complement strand
TGATTACGGTTTTTGATTACCGGCCGGGGACGGAAGAGTTTTTGTATATCAGCGATCAGCTGAAAGGCGTTTCCCCTGAACAGGACCTGCGCATCAGTCAGTTTCAGGAAATGCTGCGCGCTCCGCTGGAGATGAGCTTTGTGGACTATCTGCTCAGTCTCGTCATTACCATTGTCATCTATGCGCCTTTCGCCGGTCTGGGCGGGGTTCTTGTCGTCTGGATACTGAAACGTCAGGCAGCAAGTGCATGAGCTTCTCTTGAGTACTGACGAATGTCTTGTGTTTCGGAAAACTGAATGAGCCTGCTGTGCGTTAGAGTGTTAGACGCTTTAAAAAGAATGGAAAACACTGTAACAAGGACTCTGTCATGTCTTTACTCTATTCCCCGACCACTCTCGGGTCTCTGGCGCTTCAGAATCATCTGGTTATGGCGCCGATGACGCGCAGCCGCGCGACCGGTAATGTTCCCAACCCGCTCATGGTCGAATACTACGGGCAGCGTGCAACCGCCGGTCTCATTATTACCGAAGGCACGTCACCCTCTCCGAACGGTCTGGGATACCCGCGTATACCGGGAATATTCACCTGTGCCCAGACAGACGGATGGAAAGCGGTAACCGGAGCGGTGCACAGGCAAGGTGCAAAGATTTTTCTGCAGCTCATGCACTGCGGACGGATAGCCCACTCTCTCAATATGCCTGCCGGAGCTCGCATCATGGCACCGTCAGCAGTTGGGGCATCCGGTGAGATGTACACGGATAATGACGGAATGCAGCCCTATCCGGTGCCCGAAGTTATGAGCCGGGAGGATATCAGCGCTGCCGTAGAAGAGTATGCTCAGGCTGCCAGGAGTGCCTTTATAGCGGGTTTTGACGGCATAGAGCTGCACGGGGCAAACGGTTATCTTATCGAACAGTTCATTCGACCGAATACCAACCGGCGCAGTGACAGTTACGGCGGGGCGATAGAGAACCGTGCGCGTTTCATGCTGGAAGTTGTCGAGGCGGTGACCGGCGCTATCGGCAAAGAGCGGGTCGGCATACGCCTTTCTCCGTTCGGTGTGTTTAACGATATGCCGCTCTACGACGCTATGGAAGAGGAGTACGGCTATCTTGCCCGACAGCTCAACGTTGCCGGTCCTGCATACATTCACCTCGTCGATCACTCGACAATGGGCGCGCCGGTGGTTCCTGATTCCATCAAAGAGACCTTCCGAAGGGAGTTTGATGGAACGCTGATACTTTCCGGCGGCTACGATGCTGAGCGGGCTGAAAGCGACCTGGACGCGAAGAGATGCGATCTCATAGCTGTCGGAAGGCCTTTCCTTGCCAATCCCGACCTTGTCGAGCGCTGGCAAACAGGCGCTGCTGTGAACCAACCCGATATGAGCACCGCTTACTCATCCGGTCCGAAAGGGTATACTGACTATCCGGCGCTGCATTGATAGGTGTTCAGATACATAGAGGAGCCGTTATTCTTCTGTCGCGTCAGTCTGGAGATGTTTGCTTTTGCATGCGATCATTTCAGAGAGTATTTTTTCAGCCGCGACGTCTGAGGAAACCGGTTGTTCCCAACCGGTTTGTGTCACCTGCTCATAGCTTTTTTCTCCCGGTTTCGATCCTTCAATGGATATGATTTTTCCGTCACAGGCCGGTAGTATCATATCCAGGATTTCAGTCAAGGAATCTCCTGTTGCAAGCTCTCCGGCTAGCACCAGCAGGTCGAACCGGGCAAACGGCAGCCCTGTTTGGAGAACGCTGTCATTGTTCAGGCTCAGAAGTATGGCATTGACAGTTGTGTCGACACTCAGCATCTTTCCTGCGTCAAACAGTTCGACAAAGCCGTCCTTGATTACCGCTCCGTTCACTCTGACGTTTTTGGTGTCATGACATCCTGTGCTCATACCCTGTTTCAGCAGTTCTCCTTCAAGATCGCTCATCAGTGAAGAGGATGGCTGATCGCCTACAATCAGAGCAATGGGAATGCGGCCATTGCCAGGGATCATTTTCCGCAGAATCACAGAGAATAGATTCCCTTTTGATACTGTTCCCAGGCTGGGGCAGGCATTTACCTCACAGATGATCGCACCGGTTTCGAGCCAGGATCGACCGATATCAGGCATCAGAATGTCAATGCCTGCCAGGTCGAGACGCAAGGCCTGTGCGGCCCGAATCGCAAGACGTTTATTATCGGAGTGAATCTTGTCAAATACTCCGACAGGCGTTCCTCCCGAGGCCACATTAGCCGTACGGCGCAAACGGATAAATCTCCCCTTTTCCGGGACGGAAGATGCGTTCAGCCCGGCTTGTTCCAGCAAGGTGATCGCCTCGTCGTTCCACATCAGACGCTGCAATTTCGCATGTTTCCCTTCTCCCCGGTTCGGGTCTGCATTGATTTTCTCAAGCAGTTCCCGGATTGTGTGCTTTCCGTCTCCGGTCACTCCACCAGGGACTCGTTCAACAGCCCAGATGACCTCGTCCTGAAAAACCGTCACGCGATAGTCCTTTCCTTCGAAATGTTTTTCGACAAGAATGTTTCTGGATAGTTTCTGCGCGGCGTTGAACGCTCTTGTAACTTCTTCAGGACTCAGTAGTCCGGCAGATACTCCCTGCCCCGCGTCAAGGTCGGATGGTTTGACAACCACCGGGTATCCCAGCTGCTCTGCTGCTCTCATTGCTCTGTCGGGATTTGTGGCCATTTTGCTTTCGGAAACCGGCATGCCGGCCTGGCGCAATAACATTCCGGAAATCATTTTGTTCCTTGCTATCTGAGCGGAAAGAAACGGTGTGTTTTCGGTGAAGGAACTGAACAGCCAGTGTGCACGACTACCATGCCCGTATTGAATCACTGCAGAGGGAAGTTCCTGAAACGGTATGCCCATCTCAAAGGCGGCTTTGACAAAAAACGGAATATTTGAACCCTGAGGGCTTGTTTTCTGCAGGTCGGCCAAGTTGTTGGCCAGCCGCTTCAACTGTTTCTGAGGATTTGTTCCTCGAACCTGGTGTCCCATCAATTCCAGTACGGTGCGCAGCAGCTCAAGCAGAGGTTTTACACTGTGTACAACCGAGGGCAGGAAAATCCTTGCATGCGGAGGGTCCATAGAGAGAATGCGCCCGCGTTCATAAACAGGAATGTCCGTCTCTCTCTGCGCTTGATGCATAGTGCGCAGAAGCCATTCAAGAGACGTACGGAACCCTTCCCGAGATTCTGTGTCCGGGGGCAGTTGCATGGTTTCGGGAGCAGGCAGAGTAACATGGAGCAGTTCCGAAAGCCCGGAAAGCTGTTCTGGTGTCAGCGCAGGACCTTTCA
>JAPHUN010000030.1 GCA_026193435.1 Chlorobium sp. | reverse complement strand
TATGGAAGCGCAGTGGCCCACTATCTCAAACAGGACGGATACAAAATTCTTGCTGTCGATTTCAATCCTGACGAAGTCCGTCAATGGAAGAAAAGAGGTTACGACGCCATTTACGGCGACGCAAGCGATCAGGAATTTCTTGCAAGCCTGCCATTGCAGGGCGTGAAATGGGTTGTGTCAGCCGTTTCACAGCACGAACTCGGACTTTCCCGTGAAGACCCCCGAATGGTACTGATTGACGCCCTCAAACACACAGGTTTTACCGGCAGGATCGCCGTATCGACCCAACGGCTACAGGAAAAGGAACAACTGAAGGAAAAAGGAGCCGATATGGTGCTTCTTCCGTTTTACGATGCCGCCGAGCAGGCGGCGATACGCATCAAAGAACGTAACGAAAAAATCGTCTTGTAAACAAAAAGCTTCCGGGACCACCGGCAAAAGGAGAGAACATGCGTACCATCAGAAACATCCTTTACATATCTTCCGGCAACGATGAGAAACAGAGCGCCGGTTTCCGGAAAGCTCTTGACCTTACCAGAACGTATGACGCTCAATTAACGATTTTGCTCATCTATCCTGACTTTCCCGAAGAGCATGAAGACCTGAAAAAGAAATTCAGCAGCTACCTGACACATGATCTTGAGGATTCCATGAATGCCGTCATGAAAGAGATGAGCATCATGGAAGACAACATCCGGATCAAGCATCTTGTTATCGAGGCAAAAAAGATTCCGCCAGCAATAACTATTATCAGGCATGTTTTGAAAGGGAATCACGATCTTGTCATCAAGGACGCCGAGCCCATCGAAGGCGGCAGGGGTTTCAGGGGAATGGATATGACCCTGCTTCGCAAATGTCCCTGCCCGGTGCTCCTTTCCAGAAAAGCGCCTCATACAACCGCGATGAAACGTTTCACTGTCGCGATTGACCCTGAAAGCCGTGAACCGGGGGAAAAAGAACTTTCCCTGACCCTGCTGCGTCTTGCTGACTCACTTTCCGGGGACAACGGGGCTGAAATCAACGTCGTATCCTGCTGGGAATATGAATTAGAAAAAATTCTGCAGTACAAAGCCTGGGTGAACATTTCCAAAGAAGAGATGCACAACAATGCTGAAAAGTACCGCAAAACCCATCTCTCAGAACTTGAAAAACTGATCCTTGAGGCTGATATCAAGACAAGACATCACATACATCATTTGAAAGGACGTCCTGAGGATGTCATCCCGGAATTCACCATGCAACACAATACGAACCTGCTGGTCATGGGAACTGTCGCAAGAACAGGTATTCCCGGCTTTCTGATCGGCAACACTGCGGAAAACATACTGGAAAAAACCGCCTGTTCGCTCCTCGCCCTGAAACCCGACGGCTACGTTTCACCGGTCAGGCCCGAATGAGGATTTCAGGCACAACTCAATGAAGCTATTGAATCGCGAACTAATAATAGCGGTGCGCTTACATCTCGTCTATCGGTCTTGCGCTTCTGCCAAGAGCCTTGTCGCATTGGATTCGGGCGACGAGGTAGTCGTAAATAGCCTGAAGATGGTTGGTTTTTGCTTTATTAAGCTGTAATTCAGCGTCGGCAAGTTCGAGCTGCGAACCGATCCCTTCCCTGAACCGAAGAAGCGTGATCTCATAGTTCCGTTCAGCGGTACGTATGGTTCTGGACTGAACTTCAATCCGTTGTTGTGACTCCTGAAGGCTGGAAAGCTTCACTTCAACCTCAGCCCGAATATCTGCTTTCAAATCATCAAGCCTTGTCATAGTCTTTAATCGGCCGAGCTTTGCCTGCTCTACCTGCGAGCTTATCCGGAACCCGGTAAAAATCGGCAGGGAAACCTGTAAGCCAACGGATGAAGTAACCGGCCAGTCCGTATCTTTGAGCGCCACATCGTCATTAAACTGGGTTTGTGCCTGCAACTGCCCTACCGCATTGATCGCGGGGTAACGTTCAGCCCGTGCGGCATTGACATTCTGCGCTTCCGCTTCGGCCTGCAGCTCGAGCTGACGAACCTCAGGCCTTGCAGACAAGGCTTCGGCATAGGCTGCAGAGACATCATCGGGATATGCTCCTTTGCTGTACACAAGAGAATCTGACAGCACCAGGATGCTTTCAGGATCGATACCGATACTGTTCTTGAGCTGCGTCCTCGAGATCACCGCGTTATTGCGCGCCTGTATGAGATCTGGCTTTATATTTTCTACGGAGAGATATGCTTTCAGGGTATCGATATCCGCAGCCACCCCTTCCCTGAAAAGAGAACGACTGTCACGAAGAGCGGTCTCCCAGCGGGAAATGCTCTGTTCGAGTATTGTAACCTGCCTGTCAGAAATCAGAACATTGTAGTATGCGATCTTTATATCGCTGATTACATCCGCCTCAGT
>JAPHUN010000249.1 GCA_026193435.1 Chlorobium sp. | reverse complement strand
GTGTTAGGTGGCTTAATAGCTATTTAGCCGTTCAGCCATTTAGCCATCCAGCTATCTCGCCATTTTGAATTATATATGGTGACTAAGAACCGAGCACTGGCAGGCGTGAAGGCCCGAAGATCTGTTTGTTGTCTTTTTTTCCTCAACAGCTCAACAATTCAACAAATCAACATTTCCACGCTTCCTTCTCAACTCTTGACTTTTTCTTTAAGCGGGGGTTTCTGTATGTGGTTATCTTCGCTGAACCGGTAGTCGCGGAAGATGTCTTCGGCTGACGGAAGCTGCCAGCTGCCGTCAGACATTCTGTTTGTGGTTTCTTTCAGTCTGTAGGTGGTGTCGCCGCATGTCCAGCAGTCATAGTGGGCCATCCCGGTGCAAAGGCAGGTTTGATCAGTGATCTTCATCCGCTGGCCCTTTTGGCTGGATTCGAGTGCCTTGTAATAGGAGTCTATGTAGCCGCATTTGCCTTTGTTATCCAGCAGGTAGCCGAGACCTTCACAATTGGGCCTGATCGTGTAGTTGAGCACAGGAGAGTTCCTGAGCATTCTCATCGGGTAGCCTGTGGGAGAGACGGTATTGACGACAATGTCTTCGTGTTCAGCGTTGAGGTAGTGCTGTTTTACCTTGTCAGGGAGACCGGATTCTTTTGTGATCGTGAACCGTGTTGCAACCTGCACGGCTGAAGCTCCCGCATTGAGAAAGTTGACGGCGTCGGTCCCTGTAAAGATGCCCCCGGCAGGTATGACAGGAATGTTGAGGTTTTGGGTTTTCAGGAATTCATGTACCTCGTTGACAATAGCGTGCAGTTCATGTGTCTTCCAGTCGTCCGGGCCGAAACCGAGATGGCCTCCGGCAAGTGGCCCCTCGACAATAATGTAATCGGGGATGCGCTCCAGTTTGACAGCGCGTTTCATGAAGATGGTCAGGGCGCGCAGTGACGAGATGATAATGCCGATTTTTACGTCATGAAACCGTTCGTGGTCTTTGATGAGGTCAAGCGTTCTCAGGTTGAGTCCCGCGGCAAGAGTCAGACCGTCTATTCCTGCATCCATGGCGGCAGCAAGTCTCACCTGAAGGGTATCGGACGAACTGCGCATGGTCAGTTTTTCCATGCAGTTCATGAAAATCGCCCCGTTGCCGGTTTTTTGAGAAATTGTGTGCTCGACATACCTTTTCTGAGCCTCTGCAACCTCTTCGAGATCGAAGTATTCGTCTGACTTGTCCGGATTTCCTGCGTTGTAGCTGTATTTTTTCCTTTTTCGAGAGGTATACGAGGTGTTGAATAGCTGGTCGCAGACATGGCACACTTCAGCGTCGGAGATATGCCCGATTCCTCCAAGCTGTTCAGCCGCAAGAGCAAGCTCTGTTGTTGAAATGTTTACCCCCATGCCGCCTATGACGATCGGGATATATTCCTTGTTGCCTAATTGCAGCCTGAAATTGTCTACCTTCATGTTGCGTTGTGAGATCTTGGCCGGCTTTTGTACTGTCGGACGTGTAAAACTGAATTAATCTGGGCCATTAAGGCCAAAAGAACAAAAGATATGATATTTCATCATATAAAACCATACGCTCTTCTTATAAATAAGGGCTTTTTTGGCTCTCAGGACGAGATTATTTGCATCTCCCCGTGGGACAAGAAGCAGAATGTTTGAGAAAAGGATTCAAGATTATTACATTGGCATGACTTGTGGAAATAGGGCAAAAACTCTTTCACATCAATAATATCAACGGTTTTATAAGGAGATCCGGCATGATTAAACTGGTATTGCTTCGCCATGGAGAGAGTCAGTGGAACAGAGAAAACCGCTTCACAGGCTGGTATGATATCGGTTTAAGTGAAAAAGGGGAGACTGAGTCCAGGGCTGCTGGTGAAATCCTTAAAAAAGAGGGCTTTGTTTTTGACGTTGCCTATACTTCGGTGTTGAAGAGAGCGATCGGCACGCTGTGGAATGTTCTTGAAGGGATGGATCTGATGTGGATACCGGTTTTCAAGAACTGGCGCCTGAACGAGCGGCACTATGGCGCGCTACAGGGAATGAACAAGGCTGAAACCGCCCGGCAGCATGGTGAAGAACAGGTGCTTGTTTGGCGCAGAAGCTATGATACACCGCCTCCTCCGCTTGAAAGAAACGATCCCCGCTTTCCCGGAAACGATCCTCGTTACGCGGCTCTCGCTCCGGAGGAAGTTCCGGTTACAGAGTGCCTCAAAGACACTGTTGACCGCTTCCTGCCGTTATGGAACGATGAGATCGCTCCACTGATCAGGTCGGGAAAGCGAGTTATCATTGCGGCACACGGCAATTCACTTCGGGCATTAGTCAAATACCTTGATGCTATATCGGAAGAGGATATAGTCGGATTGAATATTCCGACAGGTGTTCCGCTTGTCTATGAACTGGATGATGACCTGAAACCGTTGAAAAGTTACTATCTGGGTGATCAGGAGGAACTGCAGAAAGCGATCGATTCTGTCGCCAACCAGGGTAAATCGTAACTCCGGGCAGGGCTGTGGGTCAGGAAAGTTACACTGAAAAGTTTATATTC
>JAPHUN010000111.1 GCA_026193435.1 Chlorobium sp. | reverse complement strand
CTGACCGGATCTAAACCGAACGTTGAAGGAATACGTTTGAGAACGACTTCAAGCAGCTTGGAACGAATATCGTCCGGCTCTTCTGCCGGAACAAAATAGAAATCAGCAAGCCGTTCACTATTGCCGCTACAGGGTATCTCGCCCCGGTTGATCCTGTGAGCATTGGAAATAATTTCCGACTCGGCTGCCTGCCGGAAAATCTCCGTAAGCCTGACAACAGGTACAGCGTCTGACGTGATCACGTCGTCAAGAACAGCTCCCGGCCCGACAGAAGGAAGCTGATCGGCATCCCCCACCAGTATCAGGGCTGCGCTATTCTGCACGGCGGCAAGCAGCTTGCTCATCAGTGTCACATCGATCATCGATGATTCATCAACGACGACAAGGTCTGCTGTCAGAGGCTTGCCTGTACTATGCTTGAAATCAAAGGAATGAGGATCAAACTCAAGCAGACGATGAATGGTTTTTGCCTCGAGGCCCGTGGATTCCGTCAACCTCTTTGCCGCTCTGCCCGTAGGCGCGCAAAGCGCTATCTTCAGTTTTTGTGAACGGATAATCGAGAGAATGGCATTCACCAGCGTTGTCTTCCCCACCCCCGGACCACCGGTAATCACAAGAAACTTGCTTTCAAGCGCAAGCCTGAGGGCCTCTTCCTGTGAAGCCGAAAGCACAAGCCCGGTAAGAGATTCAACCTTCTTCACCGCCTCTTGTACATCGATCCTGCCCCAGGGAGGTTCACCTTCGATCAGTCTCCTGATTGAAGCGGCTACACTACTTTCCGCTCTGTATAGAGAAGCAAGATAAAGACAGGGGGTGCCTTTGATATCATCCTGTACAAGGCCGCCGTTAACGATCTCCTCTTTTATCGCCTTATCGACAATCTGATCATCAACCCCAAGCAGCGCTACTGTATCGGTAACAAGTCTTTCCCTTGTCGCGGCACAATGTCCTTCAGCGGATATCTCTCCCAGAACATGCCGAACTCCTGCGCGAGCGCGAACCGGTGAATCGGAGGGTGTACCCAGTTTCGAGGCGATTGCGTCAGCTGTTTTGAAACCGATTCCCTGAATATCCAGCACCAACCTGTACGGATTGCTGCTCACTATCGTAACAGCCTGATCACCATAGGTTTTATAGATACGAACCGCTCTGGCGGTGCCGACCCCGTGAGACTGCAGGAACACCATAATATCTCTCACCGCCTGCTGCTCCTTCCACGCATCGACAATCATCTCCATGCGCTTTTTGCCAATCCCCGGCAACGTCAGCAATGTCTCCGGCTCTTTCTCGATAATCGAAAAAACCTCCTCTCCGAAGGCCCGGACCAGCTCTTTGGCAAAATGCTGTCCCACACCCTTTACCATTCCCGAAGCCAGATATTTTTCAATCCCCTCGACAGTCGCGGGAGGAACAACTGTCACCTCGCTGGCCTTGAACTGCAGCCCGTATGTTCTGTCATTGATCCATTCCCCGACACTCTCAACAAACTCACCGGCTGAGACAGCGGCAATACATCCTGTCACCGTCACCGGCTCCCTGCTGCCTTTAAGCCTGACACGAAGTACGCTGAAACCGGAATCATCACTGTGAAATACGATCCTTTCGACCGTTCCTGCAAGCCGTTCTATTTTAGAATCAGCAGAAAGGGATTCTTGCATTGCTCTGTCGTTACTCTAAACGTTCTGTAAACAGCCTACCACCTGATTCCGGTCATTTTTTCAGAAACCTCCCATAACTTGCGGGCAGCATCCATATCGCGTGAGCGCCTGCTTGACTGTACTTTTACCGGATAGCCGCGCATCTCCCCGAAACCGTCAGGACCGAAAAACTCCCCTCCGTGCACATCGGGTGCTGTCGCCGCGTAGAGCGTCGGCAGCGCCCCCATACCAGGAGGCTGCGCGAAAAAACTGTTCAGCAAGACAAGCCATCCCTGATATCGCTGGAGTTCCGTTGCCGCCCAGCCGGGATGGGCCGCGACGGAAAACACGTTTACCCCGGCCTGGTCAAGAAGACGCTGCAGCTCTCTCGTAAAATACAGATTCGCAAGCTTACTGTCTCCATATGCCTGCCACTTGTTATACATTCGCTTTTCCCAGTTAAGATCGTCAAAATCAAGCATCCCGAACGCATGGGCACCGCTGCTGACCGTCACGACCCTGCTTCCCGGGACTTTTTTCAGCATATCGAGCAGAAGAATCGTCAACGCGAAGTGACCGAGATGGTTCGTGCCGAACTGAAGCTCGAAACCATCCGCTGTTTTCCCGTGGGGAGGAGCCATAACCCCCGCGTTATTGATCAGCAGGTCAAGGCGGGAGTAGCGTTTGCTGAAATCATCACTGAACTTCCTTACTGAGCGAAGATCAGCAAGATCAAGCTTCATCACCGCGACATCCGCTCCGGGATATTCTTTTTTAAGTTTTTCTTTAGCACCCTCTCCCTTTGCTGTATCGCGCGCAGCAATGATCACCCTGGCTCCCTTCCCCGCAAGAGCTCTGGCAGTTTCATACCCGAGCCCGCTGGTCGCACCGGTAACGATCGCCACCTTCCCGCTCTGATCGAGCATCAACCGGGTATCCCATTGTTCTTTCTTTGCCATAGTCATCAGTGTTCTGCCCTGAAAACAAAGAGCGTTAACAAAAGACATTCTCTCCTTTCCACTGTACAAAAGTGTAAACGAACTATGGTCACCGAACAATTCCCTCAAGGTTTGAGATCGTGCTTACGGAATCTTGCCGCACGATGGTGAACTGCTTTCCCCACAATGGATAAGGAGATGGTGACACGCGGGAAGGCGAGATTCATCGCTCTGTCTCCCTGTTTTCAACAAGCTTTGTCGTGTTTTCAGCGATGCGAAAGGTGGCAATCAGTGCTTCAAGCACCAGCCGCGTGAGAACAACCATAAAAAGAAACGCGACCGGTGAGAGCAACACCTGAAACAAGCCGCCCAGAAACGAATACTGCATGGTTGAAAAACCCGACCCGATCATTCCGAGAGCGGAGACGCCCGCAATGACAATCCCGATAATGTAAAGATACTTGACAATCTGGAGTGCGATGAACTCCTTGAATGAAAAGTCAAACAACTTGCCGAAAAAACTGCCTGCATCCATAATAATGGCCTCCATTTATTTATTGATGATTCCCTCAACTCCCATCACTTCCTGAGACTCTGTCAAGCGGAAATATCCGTGCAACCTACTTCTCCGGCATGACAATAATATACGGATCGTCATCAGGCTCATCGATCTCCCACGTGTAGCCTCCGAACAACCCGAAAAAAACCGGCTCGCTCTGCGCGTTATGATCGAGAACCTGCATACCCCACGGCACGGAAACGGTAAGCTTTCCGGTCATGCTTGCCCCGATAGACCGAAGCTTCTTGAACACCTCTTCACTCGGCCTCATACCCGAGATTTTCAACGACCCGTCGCTACGGGGCTGAATGGAAACTATTTTCATGCTTTCCGACATGAAATGATAGCCCTCTCCCGGCAACCCTTTTTTTTCCGCGAATACCTTGAACCGTCCTTTTCCTGTATACCTGAACTCCCTGTACCCCGTCTCCTGTTTCAGATCCTCTGCCATATTCCTGAGTTCACGTTCGTCTTTTTCAGTAAGCGAACCATCATGTGCCATCGGCAGAACAGGCGCATATGCCAGAGAGCCGTCGTAGGTGAACGTATAACCCCCGTCTCTCTGTACCTTGACATGTGCGACAAAGTTTTCCGGGATCCAGCATCCCGAGAGCAGGAGGGGATAACAGAGATGGATCAATATGGTAAGGAGCCGAACGATCTTTCCTGCAGGATATACCATGGTGTGGCGATGGAGCGTTCAATGGAACAAATACCGGACAAATACCTGACTTCTCTGATCGTCTACGAACGTGATACTGTCGGAGTACAGGTAGTACAACGCACATTTCACTGCAATGGTTTCCTGCTGTCTGGCTGGGGACACTTCCACTATAACTCCCGAAATTCCGGCTTCAGAATCCCCGCCAGTTCGCTGTAGGAGAGGTCTATTTTCGTCGGGCCGAAGGCGTAGGCTGTAATTTCGTAGTTATTGAAGAAAAACGACACTCCCTCTTCGGTGAGCGCGAAGTTGTCGTTGAAGCGGATGAAGTTCTCGAAAAGCATGCCTTTCTCCCCGTCAAGCCGGTCTGTTGGAGAGAGCCCCTTCATCTGCCTGTACCGGGTATCGATCAGTCTGTTCAGGCGCTCCTCGAAACCCTGTTCAAAAACATCGTTCAGACCGAGACGGGTGCCTGTGCGGGTGTCAAAGACGAAGTATTCCGTGTGGCTGTTGCCGTGCGCCCCGCCGGTAAAGGCGTAATAGGAAAGATCGACGGTCAGCAATCCCCTCTTGTTCAACAGCACGGAACCGGTGAGCTCAAACTGGTACGGCCAGCTTACAGGAAAATCCTTTCGTAAAGAATCGTATTCCGCGAAAAAGTTATCCGCGAGCCCCTCGATTGTTATGCTGCCGGGATCAAGAGGAACGGAACTCAACGCCGTGCTGTCCGCAATCCATCCGAGAAGGTAGCGGTTGAAAGTTTCCGCATACTCCCCATCCGAAAAAACCGGATAACTCACCTTGCAATAGGTTGCATTCTCACCACCGTTGTCATCTTCCTCATAGACCTTCTCAACACTGTTCATCTCATAACGCAAAGAATGATCAGCG
>JAPHUN010000110.1 GCA_026193435.1 Chlorobium sp. | reverse complement strand
CGACGCAACGGACTGGCGGTTGCATCTGCCGGTGGCCGTGATCACGCCGGACGATGAGAGCCAGGTGGCTCCGTTGCTTGCCGCTATTGGAAAGCTCGGGCTGAAAGTGGTTCCGAGAGGCGCCGGAACGGGGTTGACCGGTGGCGCGGTTCCTCTTCGTTCGGATTGCGTGATGATCAATACGGAAAAACTGAATCGTATCAGGGGTGTGCGCGATCATGCGTTTGAGCTTGACGACGGTGAGCAAATCATGGCGCCGGTCATGGAGGTTGAAGCGGGTGTGATTACGGAAAAGGCCATGTCGTACGCTACAGATCTTGGGCTGGTGTTCGCGACCGATCCGACCAGTGAGTGGTCCTGCACCGTCGGCGGAAATATTGCTGAAAACGCAGGCGGAAAGAAGGCGGTTCGATGGGGAACCTGCATCGATAATCTGCTTGGCTGGGAAATGGCTATGCCTTCGGGAGAACGGTGGAGCGTCAGCCGGACCGATCACCGGCAGCGTAAAATCCTGCCGGACGATACCGTCACCTATGAGGTGAAGGATAGTTCCGGCAAGCCTGTCGAGCAGATTGTGCTTCGCGGAACGGATATCCGTAAAAAAGGTCTCTGGAAAGATATTACCAACAAGGCGCTTGGCGGTGTTCCCGGTCTTCAGAAAGAGGGGACGGACGGTGTTATCACCTCGGCCCTTTTCGTTCTCTACCCGAAATATGAGGAAACGGCAACTCTCTGTCTCGAGTTTTTCGGTCCTGATATGGATGAGGCAAGCAAGGTTATCGTCGAGCTGTCGAAGATTCTGCCGTTTTCAACGGAAAACAGGGAAGCGCTGCTCGCTCTGGAACATTTTGATGATGAGTATATCAGGGCGATTGATTACAAGGTGAAGGCTGCCCGGGCGCAGACACCCAAAGCGGTGCTGCTGATCGATATTGCCGGTCACAGCAGTGAGGAGGTTCAGAACGGCGTCAGCAAGGTCGAACAGCTGCTCGACAAGCACCCCAATACCCTGCTGTTTATCGCGGGCGACGCGGAAGAGGCGAAACGATTCTGGGCCGATCGCAAGAAGCTCAGTGCCATCGCAAGGAGAACCAACGCGTTCAAGTTGAATGAGGATGTTGTTATTCCTTTGGAGGCTCTTGCTGAATTTGCGCGTTTTGTCGATGATCTCAACATCGAGGAAGAGCGTCATTCCCAGATCAGCTTTATCGATGCGGTACAGGCTTTGCTTCAGGAGGCAAATACGGAGGAGGACGGTGAGCAGTTTGCCGCCAAGATAGCACCGGCTTTCGACCTTTGTTCGACGGCAAGAAAGAGGCTCGAAGGAGCCGATATCAAAGCGCTTCGCGCCCTTGATGAAGTTGAGGCGTTCCGAAAGGAGTTCAATGAACTCTTTCACGGCTATCCGCATATTGTTTCTGCTCTGGATGAGGCGTTCAGGTATGTCAGGGACAGGCGCATTGTGATCGCGACGCATATGCATGCCGGAGACGGCAACGTCCATGTCAATATTCCTGTTCTCTCCAACGATCAGCCGATGCTCAAGAGGGCCGACCGTGTTGTTGACCGGGTAATGGAAAAGGTTGTCTCTCTCGGGGGCGTTGTTTCAGGTGAGCACGGTATCGGTGTCACCAAGCTCAAGTATATGGAGAAGGAGCGTATCGATGAACTGACCGAATACAGGAAAGTCGTTGATCCGTCAGGGATGATGAATCCCGGAAAACTGGATGATTTCGAGGTTCTTGACCATATTTTCACGCCTTCGTTCAATCTTCTGGAGCTTGAGGCGCATATTCTCAAAAGGGCCAAGATTGAGGAACTGTCCAAAAATGTTGACTTCTGTATACGTTGCGGCAAATGCAAAACCGATTGCTGCGTCTACTATCCTGCGCGGGGAATGTTCTACCATCCGAGAAATAAAAATCTCGCGATAGGATCCCTGATCGAGGCACTTCTCTATGTGGCACAGCGCGAACGATCAACTGAATTTGAACTGTTGCAGTGGCTTGAAGACGTCGCTGATCACTGTACGATCTGTCACAAGTGCCTCAAGCCGTGTCCGGTCGATATCGATACCGGAGAGGTCTCGGTTCTCGAACGCGACATTCTCGAGGCACGGGGGTACAAGCATTTTTCCGCGATAACCCAGTTGACTCTGAAGTATCTTGAGAGCCGCTCTCCCTTGATCAACAAAATGTTCAGGAACACTGTCGTAAGGGGCGGAGGAGCGGCCATGCGCACAGGCAACAGGATTGTCAGACCTCTTCAGCCGGATGAGGGTTCTTCTTCTTTCTATCCGCTGACGCTGCTGGGCTCATCGGTGCCTCCGGTGCCGGAAGAGACCCTCAGGGACCTGCTGCCTCATTGCGATCCCGATCAGGCGCTGGTATTCGAGCCGGATGAAGGATGCGGCAAGACCGTTTTTTACTTTCCGGGGTGTGGATCGGAAAGACTCCATTCCACCATCTCCATGGGTGCGATACATCTGCTGCTACAGGCAGGTGTCAGGGTTGTTCTTCCGCCGCCTTTTTTATGCTGCGGATTTCCCGCCCATGTAAACGCCCAGGAAGATCAGCACGCGAAGATCGTGCTGCGTAACACGGTCATATTCAGCCAGATACGGGAAATGCTGTCCTATCTCGAGTTTGACGCCTGTGTCGTCTCCTGCGGAACATGTATGGAGTCACTCAACGGGATGCAGACAAGAAAATTGTTCGGGGGCCGGATTGTTGATGTCATGAGCTATGCCGTCGAGCAGGGGCTCAGGCTGGAGGGCGGTGAAAATCGTCTCTATCATGCGCCCTGCCATGACTCGCTTGACGGTAAGGCGGTAGAAAGACTGAACGAGCTTGGCGGATTCGGTGATGTCACCCCTGTCGAACACTGTTGTTCGGAAGCAGGTACGCTGGCCTTGTCAAGGCCTGACATAACCGATTCGATGCTGCAGCGAAAAAGAGCTGCGCTCCTTGACGCGAAAGAGGAGACAGGGGAGGGTGTCATATTGACCAACTGTCCTTCGTGTGTTCAGGGGCTTGGAAGAAACCGTGAACTCGGGGTTGAACCTCGCCATATCGCTGTTGCAATCGCTGAAAAACTTTCAGGGAAGGAATGGAAAAAACGTTTTAAGGAAGAGGCGGCAAAGGCTTCAGGCGTCAGGTTCTGACCCGGATGTGGTCGTTGCCGGGCTCAAGGGAATTTTTTGGTTCGTTTTTCATTTGTATATATTTCCGTATGAGTGTGTTTGCCTCTTCTGAAGAAGCCTTGATTAACTACACAGGGGCTCTTGCTGGTGCAGAAAAGAGGTTCCCTGAAAAAGAAGGAAGGAACTATGGATACGTCAGGAGTGAAAAAAGTTCTTGCTGGTCTGAGTATCGCAGGACTGGTAACAAGTGTAACGTTAACGGGGTGCCAGAAAGCAAACGGCAGCTGCGGCGCGGGAAGTTGCAGCAAGACCGAGAAGGTTGAAGGTGGCGATGCCTCGAAGGGGACAGGTTCATGTTCCGGTATGGAAGATTCTGCGTCTCACGGCACAGGATCCTGCTCAGGTATGAAAGAGGATGGAGCTGCAGGAGAAGGAGCCAAGGAATAGCCTGAAGCAATGGTAGACCCTGTATGAAGTTCACGGCCCGCGTAAGCGGGCTTTTTTTTGTCTGGAGCGTTTAGAGGATATGAACATGACGACAACACTTGAAAAGATTTTCCCCCGTACGCTTGGTTATCTCGATGATGCGCAGAGCATGCATGCTCTTGAGAAGAGCCCTGACAAGTTTTCCGATGCAATCCGGAGTGATGTTTCTTTTTTCCCGAAAGCAGCATTTCTTG
>JAPHUN010000085.1 GCA_026193435.1 Chlorobium sp. | reverse complement strand
CTTGTTACTAAAAAAATCAAGCTGCCGCTGCTTCAGTGAGCGGGGGTCCTCTCCGGTTTCAGCGATGAGCAGTTTCCGGCGAACAAGTGCCGGTCTGTCGAACAAACGCTCCACCGGCCTGCCTGAACAGGTGATAAAGTATCTTGCCCGCTTCATGACAACCCCGATCATCTTCAGCCCCTCCGGGGTTATAGCCGCAAACCTTCTCGCAGCAACAATTCGCTTTGCCGAGGTCACACCGACTCCCGGCACCCTCAACAACGCGAAGTAGTCGTCCCTGTTGACATCGACCGGAAAAAACCCGGGATTGCGTAACGCCCATGACGCTTTTGGATCAAGGTGCTCATCAAGGAAAGGGGACTCTTCCGAAAGGATCTCGTCAGCCGTGAAGCCGTAGTTGCGGAGCAGCCAGTCGGCCTGATAGAGACGATGCTCCCGCCGCAAAGGTGGTTTTGCAAGAACCGGCAGAAGGTTGTCACTGTTCACAGGGACAAACGCGGAATAGTAGACCCGTTTGAGGTGCATTTTTTTATAGAGCCCCTGGGAAAGGCTCAGAATCCTGAAATCCGACTCGGGAGAAGCACCGATGATCATCTGCGTGCTCTGGCCTGCGGGAGAAAAAGCGGGTGCCTTGCGGTTCTTCTTTTTCTCCTGACGACTTGCGATGATCGCATCGCCGAGACAAGCCATCGGCTTGAGAATATCTTCTCTATGTTTCTGCGGGGCAAGCCGTTTCAGCGAATCACCGGAAGGCAGCTCGATATTGACACTGAGACGGTCGGCATAGAGCCCCGCCTTACGAACAAGATCCTCAGAGCATCCCGGAATGACTTTCATGTGTATGTAACCGGCAAAGGACTCCTCTACCCGAAGTTTCCGGATTACCTCGACCATGCTCTCCATGGTACATTCAGGGCTCTGCTTGACCGCGGAGCTCAGAAAAAGCCCCTCGATATAGTTTCTCCGATAGAATCTGATCGTCAGTTCGACCAGTTCTTGCACGGTAAACGAAGTTCTGGGGAGAGGATTGGATCTGCGGTTGACGCAATAGACACAATCATAGCTGCAATCATTGGATAAAAGAACTTTGAGCAGGGAGATACAGCGACCGTCATCAGACCATGAATGACAGACCCCTCCTTTTGACGTGCTGCCGAGCGCGCCCTCACCTCCACCACCTCTGCTGCTGCCGCTCGAAGCACAGGAGGCATCGTAGCGGGCCGAGCCGGAAAGTATCTCTAATTTATCCAGTACATCCATACGGGTAATATAGAACGCAAGGGAGAAAATGTTGTGCTGTTGTCATCTTCTTCGGGGGCTACCCGAAATGCGGTGGCGCAATCGGAGCATCTATTTCACAGGGGGCATGACTTTTCAGCCATTCAGCTATCCAGCCAACTAGCTATTCAGCTTTCTCTCCACAAGATCTGCCACACGACGTGAACTGGTGACAACACCGGGAAGCGACTGACCGGGGAAAACGGAGTCGCCGGCAAGCAACAGGTTCCTGAAGGGAGTCCCCGGACCCCTTACCCCGAACAATGATGTTTGAGCGTAACCTCCTACATAGCCGAAAAAACGCCCTGTATACCGTTCCCAGGTTACAGGTGTCGCAGAAGACATAACAGCGATACGGCCCTCCATGTTCTCAAAGTGCTGGAGGATGAGAGACATGACTTTTTTCGTATACGACGTTTTCAGTTCCTCGTAGGCGTCGTCACCCCGTTCTTTTGCCTCAAACCACTTTTCAGGTCGCGTATGGGTTGAAACCGTTACCGCCCTGAAACCCTCTGGAGCCCTGAGACTGTCATCAGACGGGGAGACCGAAACGAAAATGCTGTTTCCTTCACCAAGATCACCGCTACCGGCGACAATCTGAACATGGCCGGCATCCCCCTCCCTGAAGACTGTCTCTTCAACACCGAGATAGAGAACAAATGCGCTCCACCCTGATTTCGGCCCTTTTTTTATTCTGTTGGCTCCGGAAACATGCGGATCAAAAAGAAGACGAAGAGAATCGGGAGTCAGATTTGCGACAACGATATCGGCAGTATGTCGGGTGCCGTCAGATGTGTTCACGGACAGGATCCGCCTCCCTTTGCTCCCCAGATTTTCTACACTGCGGTTATAGATAAGCCTGCCGCCTGCGCTTTCAAATGCTTCCGCCAGCTTTTCTGATACGCTGCCGATACCACCGGTAAGACGATGCGTTCCTTTAGAGGGAAGATCAAGAGCAATCGCCGCGTTCAGCGCGTTTGCGTGTT
>JAPHUN010000344.1 GCA_026193435.1 Chlorobium sp. | reverse complement strand
GTGTTACGACTATGAAACAATATTGTGACATATGCACGATTCTGATGCAAGGCAAAAACAATCACCTGACAGATAACTCAATCAGTCAGAATAACCACGCCCCGATAGTGAGCATCGGGAAAGATGACTTTTCCTTTTTTGTTGATGACCACATAGGGAAACTGTGATTTACGAAGCAGTTTCAGTGCTTTCTCCAGATCCTTTTTCCCGGTCGGCTTGACAAGGATATCCGCCACACCGGTGACTTTTTTGATATCGTGCTTTGCCATATCCTCCTGAACGAAGATCTCACCTCTGATCGCGTCTCTCAATTCCTCAAGTCTCAGCATAGCTCACCCCCTTGTAACCTCAAAAAGCCTTCTGTTTGATCTGATTCTCTGAACAGATGCAAAAACCTACATACCCTGTCCCGCTGAAGCGAGCTTCCTGTCAAGCAGACCCCGCATACCGTCAGTCAATTCCAGGTATACCCTGCTGCGGTTATTTCTGATTCTACTGTAGACTTTGAGTATATCAAGCGTCAGTATTATCCGGGTCGAACTGCAGTTCAGATCACCGAAAAGATGCTTTCCGATAACCTCGAATCCCAGAACTCTTGTGTGGAAATTGAGCGGAGAATTTGCTTCACCTTCAAACACATCGGTTATAAAATGTGAATAGTCGCGTTCCAGTACCTCCCTGGTCGCCGTTCGCATCAGCCGAAGCGCGATGCGCGGATTTTTCCTGTACCCGGGTATAATCATAAAACGACCGATCTCAACGTACCTCCCTTCCGCCTTCATTCTCTCGATATTCACTCCCGGAAGAAGCCTGACATCATACTCTTCAGGGAGCTCAAGCGGCGGATCATAGCATAAACGCAGGACCCCCGCCGGACGATTGTCCACCTTGGCCAGGAACCAGGAATAACGGCCTTGTTCCTCAAGTGCTCGGGGCAACTGATCGTTTGCTGCTCTGACCCATTTTTTCTCCTGACCGAACACACGCTCGATAACCTCGATCGCAGCACTTCGGCCATCTTCAGTCAACACCCTTTCAACCGTTATACAGAACATAGTTCCTCCTTATTAGTATTGGTTGTCGCTTTTCAGGAAATCTCCCATATGGTTTTGTCTGTTCTGATCCGTAAGATTCCCGGTAAACGCTTTTCCGCACAGTCCGGCAATGCATGACATGATTCTGTCAGCCGCAGTCTGAGCAAGCGCATGCCGTTCCCTGACTCCTGACAAAGAGATCGCAGATGGACGATCACCGAGCCGGTAGACTTCAGACAGATCATCAAAACAAATGGGCTCGCCGATTTTGAGGATAATTTTTCCGAATACGTGATTTTTTTTTCTCTTCCTGCCGCCAACACATTGTATACCCACCGGAAGGACCGGAACGCCGGAGCGTAATGCTATATGACCAATGCCGGGTCTTGCCCGCTGAAGCATTAAAGGATTCCTGTTTCTCGTTCCTTCAGGAAAAATTCCGATACGCTTTCCAGCTCGAAGCTTTTCACAACAAATGGAAACAGTATCTCCAGAGGGTTTTCTCTTTGGTCTCCTCGATTCGAGGAATTTGCTGGTGGAGCGCTTGTGATAGACGTAAACCGGCTCCATCGCATTGAGCAGATGTCCCAGAAGAGGCACTTTTCCGAACATCCAGTCGATAACAAAGGATATCTTTCTTCCTGCACTGTGGTATACAAGAAAAGCAGGTACCAGAATTGATTCATATGCGTTATTATGGTTGCAAGCAACAATCAGCGGCCCCTGCCTTTGCCTGATATGCTCAATTCCTTCGGCATGGAGAAGAAAGAGGTTGGGAATCATCAGGAACCTGAGCAGCAATGATTCCCCTGGCTGCAAAAACGGCAATCCACCAAACAGTTTCTCACGCAACATGCTTATCCAGAGTGATTTATATGCGGGGAAAAACAACCCTTTACTTTTTCTTATACAAGTAACCAAACATATGTCACCCCAAGGTTACGGTATGGTAAACATTGTGTAAATTTGAGGGCGCTACACCAGAAAAGCTCCACTTCCGTCTTGCTTTCTGCCATTTTCGTGTGGGGCTGCAGCATAACTATCCCCTCCCTTTCAGTCATTCCCGTGCTTGCCCCGTTAAATCTGTAACTCTATTTCAC
>JAPHUN010000333.1 GCA_026193435.1 Chlorobium sp. | reverse complement strand
TTTTTCCCCGACAAAAAAGTGAACAGGCAGCTTGTTTTCACGGAGTTTTTCCCACAAAGAGGGCTGTCGACCGCTACTCATCTGTTCGAGCGCATCGGCAAGAGCCGCCGGGTCGTTCGTGTATCGCCTTTGTAGAACTTCCGGAAAAAGAGGGTGCTGTTTGAGAGTTTCGAAGAGTTTCAGGTTGTACCAGTTGTCGAGGAAGCGGTGATAGTTATCCCGGATACTCTCGGCGATTATGGTATCTGATTCCATTCTCCGGTCGCGTTCCCCGGCTGTTTTCAGGCCGGGCGACGAGGAGATGATAACCGCGCTTTTGAAGATCTCAGGATAGTGAAGCGCAAGATAAAGAGCCAGCCGTCCTCCCATGGAATAGCCCACGAGATGGAGGGGGCAGGGATGACATCGGGAAGCGGCCTCTGCAAGCTGTCCGGCGATCTCTTCAAAGGATCGGGCTGTCATGTCAGTGGATAGCGTTGTTCCGTGGCCTGGCAGGTCAGGCATGATACAGTCGAAATTTTCCCGCAGCCTGTCGGTGTGGTACTGCCAGTCGTTGCCTGACCCCAGAAATCCATGCAGCAGAAAAATACCGTTTCGTTTTCCCCTGCCGGTAGCGGCGGCATGAAACGTATAACCGGAAGTGACAATTTTCATACATGCCGGTCAATGATGTTTCTCAGTTTTTCGTTTACCCTGCGATGTTCCGCAAGGTTCTCTTCTCTTGAACCGTTGACTTCAATAATGCCTGATACGGCGGATCTGCTCAAGTCGGCATACGATGCCTTGAAGCTTTCAGGCGAGGAGGGGTTGTTGTAGGCAATACCGAAAGTTTCAGCAGCTGCACGTACACTGTAATTTTGAGGGGTGCCGAAGTTGGTTTCAAAAATATCTTTCTCGGTTGCGACAGGCAGGAAAGAAAAAATCCCCCCTCCGTTGTTGTTGATAACAACAATATGCAGGGGTTGCTCCATGCCCTGCAGCAGGGTAAGCGAGTTCAGGTCGTGCAGAAATGAGATGTCTCCGATAAGAAGGGTGACCGGCGTGCCGAGGCCCTGAGCCAGACCTGCAGCTGTTGCAATGTTGCCGTCGATACCGCTGGCTCCTCGATTCATCGCGCATAGCGGTGCCGAACCGTTTTTTCGAAGTGCGGCATAGGTGTCCATGTCCCTGATCGGCATACTGTTGGCGATGAACAGCCCGTGACTTTCAGGGACCATTTCTGAGAGGATTCTCGCTGTGGAGATTTCTGTAAGAGGTTTTCCTGACGCGCAGTAATCGTCGAGCTCTTTTTCGATCTCGTCCGACAGAGTCTTCAGAGAACGTTCATGCTTGCCGGAGCGGCTCTTCTCCGGAAACAGGAGCTTCGCGAATTCGCCTGGCGAGGCTTCGATCTGCAAGGAGACATTGTGATCGGGGTTGTAGCGGCGGGAGCTATTGTTAATGACAATGAAGTGTTCCGGTGCCCGGTTTTTTATCGTGATAGCAAGTTGTTTTCCGACGATTTTTCCTCCGAAATGAAGGATGAGATCAGGATTGAAGGATGATTTGAACCGTTTTGAGAGCAGCAGCGGCTGAAGCGGTTCGCGCTTACCATCCATACGAAGCTGAGAGGATATATCCGCATACAGCGGGATGTCAAGGGTTTCAGCAAGTAACCCTATCGCTTCAGCATCCGTTCGGCTATCAAGCTGTCCTGCGACGATAAGGGGGGACGAAGCGTTTTTCAGCAGTGCTTTTGTGCGATCGACCACCGCCCGGTCAGCGATCTCCCGGCTTATTGCAAAGCTGTTCAATGGCTCATTGTTCTGTTTCCACAGAGTCAGAGAGGCTTCCCATGGCGTCGGTCCGGAGAGATAGACAGGGTCAAACGGCTCCCTGAAAGGGATATTGAGATGTACAGGCCCTGGAGGTGATCCGAGACTTTTCCCGACGGCATAATCGATGGTGGAGAGTAACGCCTCTGCCGGGATCGCTTCGGAAGGTTCAGGCAACTCGATGTTCCATCGGGAATAGGTTCCGAAAAGCCCCTGCTGACGTATGGTCTGATTCGCTCCTGTTTCAAAGAGTTCAAATGGCCTGTCTGCTGAAAGAACAAGTATCGGCAGGTTGCTGAAGGAGGCTTCCACAACCGCGGGGAAATAGTTGGCGACCGCTGTTCCCGACGTGCATATCAGTACTGCCGGTTTGCCGGTTGCACGGGCAAACCCGAGAGCAAAAAAAGCGGCGGCTCGTTCGTCGGGAAAGATGGTGCAGCGCGTTCCGGCATTTCTGGCGGCAGCAGCGGTGAGCGGAGTAGACCTTGAGCCCGGAGAAATACAGAA
Organism: Chlorobium sp.; assembly: GCA_026193435.1. GTDB lineage: Bacteria > Bacteroidota > Chlorobiia > Chlorobiales > Chlorobiaceae > Prosthecochloris. Next base: position 3,164 of record JAPHUN010000333.1, on the reverse strand, counting down.
ACGGTGTATACCGTGGCGTCCAAGTTCTTCAATGATCAGTCTGCTCCAAAGGGTGGTGATTTCTTTGTTGTTCATAATAAAGGTGAGTGGCTCGATAGCTGACCTCTATGAGATGCCGGGCTGCTCAGTGCTCAAGGCCGGACATTTCAGGACAGGCAGTAGTCTACAAATCAACGGTTCAACACGCTCTATACGTTCTGGCGGGTAATGGCGAGTATGTCTGCAATTTTATGGTCTACCTCTTCCCATTCGGATGCGGGGTCGGAGCCCTTGACAAGACCGGCTCCCGAGTAAAGGTAAACCTTGTTTCCCGATCCAACCGCGGAACGAATGCCTACAGCGAATTCAGCGGAGTTACGGCTGATCCAGCCAACCGGCCCTGCATACCATCCCCTGCTGAAAGGTTCGAGACGGATGATTTGTTCCAGGGCTTCATCTTTTGGCACTCCGCCGACGGCAGGTGTGGGATGGAGTGTTTTCAATACAGCCGCGTCATTGTTTTTTTCAGGCTTCAGTGAAGCTCTGCACTGGGTATAGAGGTGAACAAGGCGGTTGAGCTGCAACGCCCGAACGCTTTCTTCCATATCGATCACATTGCAGATCGGTTTGAGTTCTCCGGCAATGGCATCCTTGACAAATTTATGTTCCCTGATATCCTTCTCGGAGTTGAGCAGTTGCTTGCAGGCCTCTTCGCTTCCATTGTCCATTGTTTCTCTGGAGCAGGTGCCAGCGAGGGCTTCAGTCAACAGTAGATCACAGTCTCTCCTGTAGAGTCTTTCAGGAGAGAAACTGAAGAACGCGGTGTTTTTTTCCGGCTCAAAGTAGAATCTGTAGGTGGAGCTTTCCGGAAAAGGGTATCGAAGCAGAAACAGAAGAGGAGAAAAGCTGTGATCAAATTCAAGCAGAGTCTGCCGCGCGAGAATGATTTTGCCTATCAGGCCTTTCCTGAACCTTTCAAGAACAAGTTCGCAGGTTTCCATCCACTGTTTCTGGTCGGGGCTGAAAGAGAGAGACCGGATTTCCGGAATGCCGGTATTGTCAGGAGCGTCAGAGGTGTTGATGGCGTCTATCGCGTCGAGCAGCAGGGTGTATTTTTCGGCGGTGTTTTCTTCGGGATCACGTATGAGGTGACAGGTCAAAGAAGGTTTTCCATCGATGACAGAGAGCTGGATCAGAGGAAGAATAAAGGTAAACGACTTGAATGCCTTCCACTGCTCATCCTGTTTCTGCTCATTGTTGAAACAGAAACCGCCGAAATAGCGGGCTTCCGGATCCTTTTCAGAGACCGCTTTCTGCAGTTTATCAAAGCTGGCGCTGTTGGTGCCTGTTCTGTCATAATCGATACGGTCGGCCAGACCTGTTCCGGCTATAATGTCGTTTTTTTCCCTGTTTGACCAGAAAAATTTAGGATAGGTGTCCTGGCCGTGCAGCCAGAGCAGAGGGTCCGATATCGATACAGGTACCGAAAAAGTGTGAAGATGAGGTTCTGAAGCACTTTCGGCAGAGGCCGCCTGGTGAAGAACCATTTTTCGTAATGCGCTCACAGCCTTTTTCATGGGCAGAGGAGCACTGACATGTTCAAAAATATCTGTTGGTTTGTCCATGGATACACTTCAGCGGATTTTCTCTCCCTCGAGGCAGTTTAACGTTCCTCAGGACTGGATCTATGTATGGAAAGCCGTATTAATCATTTTCCAGATGGCGTTCCAGAGAGACGGCAAGATAATTGTTTTTCTCCTGAAGCCATGCATAAATATCCTGAGCTTTTGCTTTTTGGCCGGTTCTTATGTAACAGATTGCCAGATTGTAATGTGCTTCCTGAAATGCTGTGCTGTTTTCAATTGCCTGAAGGTATGCTTCAATTGCCAGATCACATTTTTGCAGGTGCAGATAAACATTTCCTATGTCATAAAACCTGAGAGAGTCTTCCGGAGAATATTCAAGACTTTTCTTGAAGTAGCCGAGTGCTTCGGTGTATTGCCGGCGGTTGAAATACGCCGCGCCGAGTGCAGGATAGACGGTGATGCCGCTTTGAGGGTTAAGAGAAAGGGCGTTTTCGTATGCTTCAACAGCCTTGTCGTAAAGCTGTTGCTTTGCATATTCGTTTCCAAGTCTGATATATGCCTGAGGATCTTCAGGGTTTTGCCAAACTGCCTGTTGACGTTCTTTGAGTTCATTTGATGCCGGGTCGCAACCCGAAAAACCCAGAGCAGCCAACCCTGAAAGCATGAAAACCATCATGGAAATCAGTAACCGGAAAGAGTGTCGATTTGTGTGCATTATCGGCCGGGTCAAATTATAACGGGTTGTCTCTGCTGATCAGTCATGTTTCCTTCAAATAGTATAATATAGACATATATATGTGATGATCGAACAATTGCGCTCCGGCCCTGAGCATTGGTTTTTGAACAGGCATGTCATGAGAACGTCTGAACTCCATTCGGACTCTCATGTATCAAGCGACAGCATACCTGTCCGCAGGATTGTCCCGGAACTGACAGTGCGATAAATTACGTTCTAAAGAAACAGGTTATAGCAATTGTGAAACAAGGAGGACAAGGTATGAAAACCATAACCATGAACGTCGGGGGGATGCATTGCGGCAGTTGTGAAACGGTTGTCAGGGAGGTTCTGGAGGAGGTCGGTGGAGTCGAGAAAGCAGAAGTTTCGCACAGTGCGGGAACTGTGCTGGTCGTCTATGATGAGCGCAGGGTTTCGCCCGCAACTCTGAAAACCGCTATTGAAAACGAAGGATACTCCGTTGGAGGATAGCGCTGTGGAAAAAGTTGATCTGAAAATAACCGGAATGCATTGTGAGAGCTGTGTAAAACTTGTTGAAAAGGCCCTTGGAAAAGCCGAGGGTGTTGATACGGCTGTAGTGAATGTTATCGCGGGAAAAGCTTCGGTGACCTATGATCCGGCTGTGACAGATCCTTCAAGACTTGTCAGGGAAGTTGAAAAACGGGGGTACGGGGCGCGACTTCTTGATTCCGGTGTGACCAGAAAAGACGATTCTCTGTACCGGGATGAACTGCGTGTTTTGAGACGCCGGTTGATTACCGGTGCTGTTTTTGCCATTCCGGCACTCATTCTCGGGATGTTTTTCATGCAGAGCCCGATCCCGTTTCAAGGGTATATTCTCTGGATTCTGGCAACTCCCGTAC
>JAPHUN010000116.1 GCA_026193435.1 Chlorobium sp. | reverse complement strand
GAGCGTCAAGCTGCTGCACTTCGCGTTTAAGCTCCTGCACTTCCAGGTCCTTCTCTTCAAGCGTTTTTCGCACTTCTGCCGCAAGCAGGTCAAGAGAGGTTATTCTGTAGGCCGAACTCCTGTTTTCTTCTTCAAGTGTCGCGATCAGATTTCTGCTCGCTTCAAGTGTAGAGTCAATAAAACGAATACTCGCGTAAATATCCTGGCCGATCTGATCGACGTTTTTGTCTTTTCGTTTTTCGATAGTGGATGAAAGCCTTTCAACAACAGCTTCTTTCTGCTGAATCCGCCCAAGATTTTTCTGCACCTGAGTCAGGATCGTCATCATCGAGTCCGTATGCTCACGTTGAGGCTCGGATCTCTCCTCAGGTTCAGCGCATCCATAAAAAAACAGAAAAAACAGCATAACAACCGTCAAAACAGGGTACGATCGTAGCGTTACATCCATCCTATCCATTGTTCTATCCCCTCTTGTGTACCATACCACCGGGTATTCGGCGTCGGCAAATGTTCAACTCCTGAAATTGTGACATTTTCCGCACCTTTCAAAAAGCAGCTTCTTACCGGTACAATACCGTCTCCTGCCATGTTACCCAGACCTGACACATTTTTATAGAACATATAGCACATACGCTCTACTATTCCTTTATCCAGTGCGCCGGTGTACTTATCGCTTACTATCGAAACAACGCTGCACCGGTTGAAAAAAGCGGGCGTGAGATGCGTGTTGATAAAATCGGTTTTAATCTTTGCGAAATGCTCGATCGTCTCAAAGGGAGTTCCCAACGCAACAAGCCTGCCCACCGAGGAACCGCGATGATAGACATCTCCCTGAAACGTCTGCTCAAGAAGATAGACAAGAGCGACTGTGCCTCCCCCGCTATGAGCCACAATGGTGATTTTTTCATCGGGAAAGCGCTTCTGCATTGCAGCGAGCGTTCGGTCAAGCGCGGCCATCACCCGGTTGGTTGAGCGCTCCGGAGAAGGAGGAAAACCTATCCAGTCAACAATAGTGATGGGGACAATTGCTATCATGCTCTCAGGCAGATAGGCCGAGAGAGCTTTTTTCATCCCCGTATAGAGTTGATCCCAGAAAAGAACTCCCGGCAGAATCACCACCGGGTTCCGAGGCACCTGCGTCATAGTTAATGATCTATTTCCAATCTCTCAGAAGGTCTATAAGAAGCCGGACACCAAACCCTGTGCCTCCCTGAAGGTGTTTACCGCCCTTTGCAGAATAAGAAGGCCCGGCAATATCTATATGCGCCCAGCTGGTGTGACCGTCAATGAATTTCTCCAGGAACCTGGCGGCGGTTATCGCCCCGGCTCCCTTCCCTCCCGTATTGTGTACATCGGCAACCTCGGATTTGATAAGATCATCATACTCATCCCATACGGGCATCCTCCATACCTTTTCCCCGGAGCGTTGTCCTGCCTCATAAATCTCTCCGGCAAGCTTGTCATTGTTACTAAACAGACCCGCGACCGAATAACCGAGCGCGACAATACATGCCCCCGTAAGCGTCGCGAGATCGATAACAGCATCTGGCTTGTAGTGCTTTACCGCATACGCGAGCGCGTCAGCAAGAATAAGACGTCCCTCAGCATCCGTATTTCCCACTTCAGCGGTTATCCCTGAATACGTTGTAATAACATCGCCAGGCTTCTGAGCCGATCCTCCGGGCATATTGTCCGTGGCGGGAATAAAGCCTATGATACGCAAAGGAAGTTCAAGGAGCGCCGCCGCCTCGACGGCACCGATTACAGCCGCAGCCCCTGCCATGTCGGATTTCATATCATCCATCCCGTTTGCAGGCTTCAGAGAAATACCTCCTGAATCAAAAGTCACCCCCTTGCCCACAAGGGCAATGGTGGCTACAGGTGCCGACGCCGGCTCATAGTCAAGTATGGTAAACGTAGGCGGTTTAGCGCTGCCTTTGTTTACCGCTACAAGACCTCCCATTCCGAGCTCTTCAATCTCCTCTTTTTCAAACACCGTCACCTTGCAGCCGGACTTATCAGCAGATTTTCGGGCAGCATCTGCAAGCTCTTCGGCATTGAGCAGATTTCCCGGAAGATTGACCAGGTCACGGGCAAGATTTCTTGCTTCAGCGATGATCCGCCCACTCTCCGCTCCGGCAGCGGCGGGTTTCATAGAGCCTGCGTTGACACGAATCTTCAGCTCGCTCAGTTTGCTCTTCTTCTCTTTCTCTCCGGCTTTCTTTTTCTCCAATTTTCCGCTTTTGAGTTGATCAAAACGGTAGGTGCCGTAAAGAATCGTGTCAATAAGCAGTTCGGCTACCGACGCTGTCGTTCCCTTGATCTTTCCGGCCCACTCGGTTATGGATGAACCATCGAAAACAAGGGTCTGCACCTGCTGCGAGGCAATCACATGAGCGACACTACTGGCGGCTTTGCGGATATCTTCCGTCCCGGAAACCTCACCAAGGCCCAGCAGAAGAATTTTTGAGCTTTTCAGCTTTGACCCGCCGGAGTAGAAAACAAGCGAGTCACCCGCATTACCCTTGAAATCCTTCAGGGCGTTTTTATCGAGACCAAAGGCCTCAAAGGACTTCGCGGCCTCTTTCTTTAACTCCCTGACCCCAAAAGGCATCACGAGCAGGTCGCTTTTAAGGTTTTTTAGCGAGCTTTTTGTAACGGCAATCTTTGTCATGATGAACGTCTCTTACTTTTCAGGAAAGGGCGGCAAAGATGAAACCTCTAACCCACGGCCACCTTTTGCCCGAGCCGCCCGAAATTATACAATTTCTGAACTTTTCAGGAACTCTCGTATATCAGATAAAACTATCTTGGTGGCTTTTTCAGGCGCCATCTGAAGCAGGCTGCCCGCCGCGTTCTTGTGCCCCCCGCCTCCATACTTTTTTGCAAGAAGATTCACATAGATGTCTCCTCTTGACCGGAAACTTGCTTTGGTTCTCCCGTCGAGCATCTCAACCATAAGCACAGCGATCCGCACACTCGGAACACTCAGCAGATATCTGATGATCAGATCGGTGTCAAAAAGTTTGCTTTCTGTATCATTCAGCATATCCTGAGAAATATACAGCCATGATACCCTGCCGTCGTCAAAGAACCTGATTTCGCTGAGTGCAGCGCCAAGAAGCTTGAGAGCCTGGGGCTTGAGCGCATTGTATACCTTGTCGTATATATCGTTCGGGTCCGCGCCTTTTGCGACCAGATCACCTGCCAGGTTGTAGACGTAAGGGGTTGTTTTCGGAAATCTGAACGATCCTGTATCAGTCATCAATGCGACATAGAGCCCCTTGGCGACGCCCGGAGACAAGAGCTTTTCTCCAATCCGTTCTTCCATAGCCGAAACAAGATCATAGACCAGTTCCCCCGTCGATGACGCGTAGGATTCACAAACCATCAGATCGGCAAAATCCTCCGGATCAAGATGATGATCGATACAGAGAACCTGAAGCTTGCCGAGTTCCCTTGCAAAGCGTACATGGTTCCATATACTCCCCATGCGTTCACTCAGGTTCGCATCAAGAAGCACCACGAGATCAGCAAGCGAAATCAGCTCGATCTGCTCTTCTGCATGATCATTGAAAACCGTGATCTCGGCAACATCGTTCAAAAAAAGGTAGTTGAAAGGAACTTCCGTAGGGTTGACAATCGATACCGTCTTTCCTAACGTTCGCAGTACTTCGGCAAGCGCGGCTTCACTTCCCAGACCGTCCCCGTCGGAATTCACATGCGTGGTAAGAACAATATGTTCAGCGTCCAGCAGCATATCGATACAAGGCGCCCATTCCTTCTCATCAAGTCTTCGTCCATACTCTGCTATAATCATCAGTTCCTTAATTTCAATTTTAATCCAAATTATAATTTACACTTAAATTATCCCGTAGGCAAACGCCGACAAAAAACGTCAAAATGCTGTTTTTATCTCAACCGGTAATTCAATACCTTGTTAAACATATTTTCCTGTAAACTCTTCAGGATAGCGCTCCTGCAAATCCTCTTTCAGCATAGTTCTTCATCAGGGCACCTCTATGTATTGTCATGAGCGGTTCCAGGAGCAAGGCGATCGGAGCGCAGAAGCCGGAGTGTACAGAGAGTACATGAGGATTTCAAGCACCGCTTAACGAAGCAATTGAAAGCGCGGATTAAACATAGAGGTACCATACGGCAAACCATAATAGACAGATTGTAACTGATGCTTAAAATTTTCGAAAAGGTATTTGGCTCAAAGCACGACAAGGACATAAAAAAAATCAAGCCTCTCGTTGATGAAATCAATGAAATCTACTCGACGTTCGCTTCCCTCAGTGACGATCAGCTCAGAGCGAAAAGCAAGGCCCTCAAATCAAACCTGCAAGAGGAACTTACCCTGATCAGGCAGCAGAACAGCGATCTTTCCAGCAAACTCGAGAACCCTGACATAACCATCAGTCAGATAGAAAGCATCAACAGGGAGCTGGATGAACTGGAAAACAAATACGAAGAAGAGACTGCCGCCGCTCTTGAGAAAATTCTGCCTGAAACATTCGCCATCGTAAAAGATACCTGCAGAAGGCTCAAGGGGCACACCTACCAGGTCATGGATCATACCATGACCTGGGACATGATCCCCTATGACGTCCAGCTGCTTGGAGGCATTGTCCTGCACCAGGGAAAAGTCACAGAGATGGCCACGGGTGAAGGAAAAACCCTGGTCTCAACCCTGCCGGCATTTCTCAACTCCCTTACAGGAAGAGGCGTGCATATCGTTACCGTCAATGACTATCTGGCGCAGCGTGACAGGGAGTGGATGAGTCCTGTTTACGAATTTCACGGCATTGAAACCGGGGTGATCCTCAGCGGTATGCGCCCGGAAGAAAGAAAAAAAGAGTACGCCTGCGATATAACCTACGGGACGAACAACGAGTTCGGCTTCGACTATCTTCGTGACAACATGGCCGGATCTCCCGCCGATCTTGTCCAGCGGGAATATTACTACGGAATTGTCGATGAAGTCGACAGTGTCCTGATCGATGAAGCAAGAACGCCTTTGATCATTTCAGGACCGGTGCCCAATGCGAATACCAGCAAGTTTACCGAAATCAAACCCTGGATGGAACGTCTGGTAAAATCCCAGCAGAATCTGGTTGCAGGGTATCTTGCTGAAGCCGAAAAAATCATCAAGGAGAAACCCAACGACTTTCAGGCAGCTCTTGCTCTTCTGCGGGCAAAAAGAGGCCAGCCCAAGAACACCCGCCTGATCAAAATGTTGTCCCAGACAGGCATGGCAAAGCTCATGCAGAGCGCGGAAAACGAATATCTCAAGGATAATTCGAGAAGAATGCATGAAGTGGACGACGAACTCTACTTTTCTATCGATGAAAAATCAAACGCTATCGATCTTACCGACAAGGGACGGGATTTTCTCAGCAAACTGAGCAATCAGGACAGCGATCTCTTTCTTGTCCCTGACGTAGGCGCGGAGATTGCCTCCATTGAAAGCGACCAGTCACTCGATACTGCAGAGAAAATCAAGAAAAAAGACGAGGTATACAGGCTGTTTTCTGACCGTTCCGAAAAACTGCATAATATCAGCCAGCTTCTAAAGGCGTATTCACTGTTCGAAAAAGACGATGATTATGTTGTACAGAACGGACAGGTCATGATCGTCGATGAATTTACCGGCCGCATACTTCCCGGAAGACGATACAGCGACGGTCTCCATCAGGCGATCGAAGCAAAAGAAAACGTCAAAATCGAGGGAGAGACCCAGACCCTCGCAACCATCACTATTCAGAATTTTTTCCGCCTGTACAAAAAACTCTCCGGTATGACAGGCACGGCTGAAACAGAATCAGCTGAGCTTTTCGATATTTACAAGCTTGATGTGGTGGTCATTCCGACCAACAGGCCGATTATCCGGAAAGACCAGGATGATTACGTCTACAAGACGCGAAAAGAAAAATATGCCGCCATCATCGGCAGGATTATCGAGCTGCAGAAAAAAGGCCAGCCTGTGCTGGTCGGTACTGCCAGCGTCGATGTATCGGAAACACTTTCCAGAATGCTCCGGGCGAAGAAAATCACACACAACGTCCTGAACGCCAAGCAACATGACCGTGAAGCGGAAATTGTCGCATCTGCAGGCCAAAAAGGCGCCGTAACCATCGCCACCAACATGGCCGGGCGTGGTACTGATATCAAGCTGGGTGAAGGGGTAAAAGAGCTGGGGGGACTGTATATTCTCGGTTCGGAAAGACATGAATCACGAAGAATCGACCGGCAGCTTCGAGGACGCTCCGGTCGACAGGGAGATCCCGGTGAATCCATATTCTATGTTTCTCTTGAAGACAACCTGATGCGTCTTTTCGGTTCGGACAGGGTCATCTCCATCATGGACAAGCTCGGGCATGAAGAAGGTGACGTCATTGAACATTCAATGGTAACCAAGTCGATCGAGCGCGCCCAGAAAAAAGTTGAAGAACAGAATTTCTCCATACGTAAGCGACTGCTCGAATATGATGACGTCCTTAACCAGCAGCGCGACGTCATCTACAAACGTCGGAAAGGGGCCCTCACAAAAAAACGGCTGACAGCGGATATCCTGGACCTGCTGCATGACTATTCGGAAAACACCGTCAACCAGTACGCCAGGGAATTTGATGTCAAGGGGCTTGAAGAACAGGTGCTCAGGGATCTCTCGGTAGAGTTCAGGATAGAGAGCATAACATTTGAAAATGACGGGGTTGAAAAAACCGCTGAACAACTCTACAAAGCCGCACTCGATTTCTATAAACGAAAGGAGGAGATCGTCCCTGAAGAGATCATGGGACAGATTGAAAAATATGCCGTGCTGAACGTCATCGATCAGAAATGGAGAGAACATCTCAGAGAGATCGATTCCCTGAAAGAGGGGATCAATCTGAGAGCCTACGGTCAGAAGGACCCGCTTCTCGAATACAAACAGGAAGCCTACAAGCTTTTTGTCTCCATGCTCGGAGAGATCGAGAATGAAACCCTCTCGCTCGCCTTCAAGCTGTTTCCCGTGACGGAAGAAGCAAGGGAAAAGATCGAACAGGAGCAGAAAAAGTCACAGGTTCGCCAGGACCGGCTTGTCGCGCGTCATGAAAAGGCTGAATCGGCCTATGATAATTCCGGATCACGCAATGAAGGTCGTCAGGAAAAGAAGGCCGAGAATGGAAAAGAGCCCTTGCAGCAACCGGTAATAGCCGACAAGACACCTGGCAGAAACGATCCCTGCTCATGCGGAAGCGGAAAAAAATACAAAAACTGCTGCGGCAAGTAACAGCACAGAGGCCGCGTCACCGTCCAAACCGGAAAACAGAAAATCTGAAACGCTCAACCGAGACGAAAAACATGACACATAAGGAACCTGAAGTAAACCCCGAACTTGCAAAGGAACACGGGCTGAACGCAGAAGAGTACGGACGTATTCTTGAAATTCTGGGCCGGACCCCGACCTTTACCGAGCTGGGCATTTTTTCGGTCATGTGGTCGGAACACTGCAGTTACAAAAACTCCATAGCTGTCCTGAAGACACTTCCCCGGGAAGGCGGAGCATTGCTTACTTCAGCCGGCGAGGAAAACGCCGGCCTGGTCGATATCGGCGACAATCTTGCTGTCGCCTTTAAAATTGAATCCCACAACCACCCTTCCGCCGTCGAACCCTATCAGGGAGCTGCCACAGGGGTCGGAGGGATACACCGTGATATTTTCACCATGGGCGCCCGCCCTGTCGCCTCCCTGAACTCCCTTCGATTCGGTTCACCGAAGGACCCGAGGGTTCGCTACCTTGTTGACGGTGTCGTCAGAGGGATCGGTGACTACGGCAACTCATTTGGCGTACCGACAGTCGGCGGAGAGATCTATTTTGAAGACGCGTATACCGGCAACCCTCTGGTAAACGCCATGTCTGTCGGATTGGTGGAACATCAGAATACCGTCAGCGCGACGGCGGAAGGTGAAGGAAACCCGGTTCTGATTGTCGGGTCGTCTACCGGAAAAGATGGTATTCACGGCGCGACTTTCGCATCGGAAGATCTAAGTGAGGCCTCTGAAGACAAACGTCCGAGCGTTCAGGTTGGCGACCCGTTTGCTGAAAAACTGCTCCTTGAAGCGACCCTCGAGGCAATCGCCACCGGACACGTAGCAGGACTTCAGGATATGGGAGCGGCAGGCCTGACCAGTTCCACTTCCGAGATGAGTTCCAGGGGAATCAGCACCAATGGTTCCGGCGGCATTGAAATCGACCTTGATTTCGTTCCCGTTCGGGAAAACGATATGAGCGCATATGAGATCATGCTTTCCGAATCACAGGAACGAATGCTCATCGTTGCCGAAAAAGGATACGAACAGAACATCATTGACGTTTACAGCAAATGGGACATCCATGCGGTCATCATCGGTACAGTAACTGCGGACAATCAGCTCAGAGTCAGGCACCATGGTGCTGTCGTTGCCGAAATTCCAGCCGAATCACTTGTTCTGGGAGGAGGCGCCCCGGTCTATATACGTGAGGCTGTTGAAAAAAAGCCTGACAATCCGCCCGCCGACCCTCGTCCCGACAGCTCGATTGACCTTCGCGACGCTTCTCTTCGCCTGCTGTCACGTCCCAATATCGCGAGCAAACAGTGGGTCTATCAGCAGTATGACTCGATGGTTCAGACAAACACCGTGACCCCGACCGGACAGACCGACGCGGCTGTCATCCGTATCAAGGGAACAAAGAAGGCGCTTGCCATGAAAACGGACTGCAACGGCCGCTATGTCTATCTCAATCCGAAAAAAGGCGGCATGATCGCTGTCGCGGAATGCGCGAGAAACATCGCCTGTTCAGGAGCGACCCCGCTGGCCATCACCAACTGCCTGAATTTCGGCAATCCCTATAAACCTGATGTCTACTACCAGTTCAAAGCATCCGTTGAAGGTATGGGAGAGGCCTGCAGAGCGTTCAACACTCCGGTCACCGGAGGCAACGTCAGTTTCTATAACGAATCATCACTTACGGGAACAGCAATCTACCCGACCCCCGTCATCGGCATGATCGGACTGCTGGACGACATCGAGCACCTTACCGGATCAACCTTCATGCATCCGGGAGACGCCATCCTCCTGCTCGGCAACCCTCCGTTGACTCTCGATGGATCAGAATATCTGGTCATGCAGTACGGAACACCGGGACAGGACGCTCCCGCGTTTGATCTCGATCATGAACTGAATCTTCAGAAACTTCTGGTCGCGCTTGCGCAATCCGGACTGATGAGCTCTGCTCATGATATTTCCGACGGCGGACTGTTCACCGCTCTTGTAGAAAAATCGATCATGGACAGTACACATCCGCTCGGGCTGGCCGTGAACCTGGAACAAGAGATCACCACACCGTCATTCATTCAGGAACTGCTGTTCTCGGAAGCACAGGGACGTGTTCTCCTGAGCGTCAATCCGGAAAATGCCGCGCGGGTCATCGAAAAAGCTGAACATCAAGGTGTTCCGGCCAAGGTGATCGGCCAGGTAAGGGAACAGGACGTTTCCATTGCCGTCAACGGCAAAGAAATACTCTCATTCGATACGGCCGAGCTGAAGCAGACCTATTACCATGCTCTCGAAGAAGCGCTGCATCTCGACGAAATTGAAATCCTCTGAGAAACCATGCTTCCGATACTGACAGCCGGGGAAATGTCGAGAGCCGACCGTGCAGCGATTGAACTGCTGCACACCGATGAGCCGAGACTTATGGAACTCGCGGGCCGTGAAGCCTCTCGAATCATTGCGCAAACATTTGACACAACCGGCAGAGAGGGCCTTCATGAACTCGACTTTCTGCTTGTCTGCGGCAAAGGCAACAACGGCGGTGACGGGTTTGTACTTGCGCGGCATCTGCTCAATCTCGGTGCATCGGTTGACCTGATCCTGCTGTATCCGCCGGAAAACCTTGCAGAAATCAATCGAAACGGACTGACCATTGTCCAGGCCTACAGAAATCACACAGAAAAGCTGCGGATCTTCAACGGTCTTGATGAAGCTATGCCGTTAATCTCCGAACGGGAGTACGACGGGATCGTCGATGCGCTTCTCGGAACAGGACTACGGCTGAAAAGCGACGGAGAGTCGCTGAAACCTCCGCTGAAAGAGGCCATCGAACTCATAAACACTCTCCGTGAACAAAGCCCTGCGGTAACTATCGCCCTTGACCTGCCAAGCGGCCTTGACGCCACGAGCGGCTTTGCTTCGCAGCCGGCCGTCATGGCTGATCTGACCGTCTGCATGGCCTATATGAAAACCGGTTTTTTCCTGAATTCCGGCCCGGCGCTTGCTGGAGAGATCCACGTGGCGGAAATCTCCATTCCGCCGTTCCTTGTCGAGAACTGCACCTGTCATCTTACCGATGAGGATTTTGCCGCAGAACAGTTCACGCTTCGCGATACCGACGGGGCGAAACACCGCAACGGAAAACTGCTCGTGATCGCAGGCTCCTCAGACAACAGGAGCTCTATGCTCGGCGCTTCCCTGCTCACCGCAAAAGCCGCGATCAACACCGGAGCAGGGTATGTCTGCGTTTCCCTCCCCCCGGAACTTTCCGGTCCGCTGCACACCTATATTCCTTCAGCGACGGTGACCGGAAGAGAGTACGAATCACTCCTCGAAAAAGCCGCCTGGGCAGACGCAATCGTCATAGGATGCGGCCTGGGAAGGGAAAAAGAAACGATTGACCTTCTGCACAGGCTTCTTGCAGATCCGGTCATCGCCTCAAAAAAACTGGTTCTCGACGCAGACGCGCTCTACGCGCTCTCCCAGAACGGTTTTTCTCTTGCTGAACACGAGTACGCCGACACGCTGCTCACCCCTCATACAGGAGAGTTCAGCAGACTCACCGGCATTTCTCTTGATGCGATCCACGCTGACCCTCTTGACGCCGTTCGCAGTTTTGCGTCCGCGAACAAGGTAAACCTGCTCTTGAAAGGCAACCCGACCTTCATCACCTCTCCGTCGGGCGATCTGCTTATCAACAACAGCGGAACCGAGGCACTCTCTACCGCAG
>JAPHUN010000203.1 GCA_026193435.1 Chlorobium sp. | reverse complement strand
TCTATGCCCGAAAAGATCGCGATTCGCTTCAGCTGTTCGGTGAAAGACGGTACGTTTCCCCCATCGGTCATCTTTTCAGCTGGATGCGCTTCGGTACGGGAGAGAAGGAAGAGAAGGAGTATGATATCAGGATGCGTGAATACGCGACTGTCCTGCAGAAGCGGATTTCCGTCAGCAACTCTCGTGATACCGATATTCTTCAGGTATCGGTGTCCAGTCCTTTCCCCGATGAGGCGGCGCTGCTGACCAACGCCATCTGCCGCTCCTACATGCGTAAGGACATCGAGTGGAACGCCGATCAGGCTATGTCGGTCAAGGATTTTGTCAGCGAACAGCTGTCCGCCCAGCAGAAGGAGATCGGGGAGGTCGAGAACCAGCTGTCTTCCTACATGAAGAAGCAGAATATCTACGAGCTGACAGGCAACGCGGAAAAGCTTCTTGAAAAACTGGTCGAGGCGGAGTCGCGCTATAACGACGCCCAGGCGGAGTACAACATCCTGAAAAACCGGCAGGACTACCTGATCAACAAGCTGTCGGCGGAAGAGAAGGCCTTGAGCGCGAAAATTGCCAAAAATGTGGATCAGCAGTCCCGTGAGCTCAAGGAGCGCATCAAGCAGGAAGAGAAGCAGCTGATCGCCATGGCCGGAGAGGCCGGAACGCAGGATGCCGGCTACCTTGCCAAAAAGCAGCAGCTCGACATGTTCAAGCAGCGGCTGCAGGAACTGACCAGCAACACGATTGCCGGTGAACTGGCGTTTGCCAGCAAGGCGCGTCAGTACCAGTTCGACCTTATTTCAGAACAGCTGCAGACCGATGTTCGCCTTGCGGAACTGAAATACATCGCTCAGGAGTTCCAGCGTTCCAAGAACTACTACGAGAGTCAGCTCAACCGTCTGCCGCAGAAACAGCTCAATTACGCCCGTCTCCAGCGTGACAGGGAGGTGCTCAACAACACCTACACGTTTCTGAAGGAGAAGCTGGAGGAATCCCGGATCAAGATCGCGTCCGAAGTGGGCAAGGTGGTGATTGTCGGCGCGGCATTTCCTCCCATAGAGCCGGTCGCTCCGGATCTGAAGAAAAATCTGCTCATCGGCCTCATTCTTGGCCTGGGCCTCGGTGGCGCGCTGGTGTTTGTTCGTGAAATGCTCGACCACTCGCTCAAGGATGATGCTTTTCTTGAAGACCACGGTTACACGCCGCTTGCCGCAATACCCTTTGTCGAGGAAGAAAGCGGAAACGATCTGCAGGATTCACTGAAAAAATCTATCAGGCAGTTGAGCGACAGCATTCCCGGTTTCCGCGCCAACGGCAACGGGAAGGATGCAGGCCAGGTGAAAATGAACAGTAGCGGCAAGCCGGTTGTTCCGTCGAGGGACAGGAAACCGCTGCTTATGGCCGAGAGCCTCGCGTCTCCGTTCGCCGAGTCTTTCCGTGATCTGCGGACCAACCTCGTGTTTTCAAGGGCCGACCGGAAACTGAAATCCATTCTGGTGACCGGTACCGAGATCAGTGAAGGAAAGTCAACTGTCTGCGCGAACCTTGCGTTCGCCTTCGCGTTAAGCGGTAACCGCGTGCTTGTCGTTGATTGCGATCTTCGCCGTCCCAGCCAGCACCGGTTTTTCAGCTGTAAAAAGACTCCGGGCCTTTCCGACTATCTTGCCGGAGTCGAGGACGATGCCGATGCGCTGATCCAGCCGACCATGCACGAAAACCTCTTTATTCTTCCGGCGGGCAATAGCACGCCGAGCCCCAACGAACTGCTCGGCTCGAACAAGATGACCGGTCTGGTGGAGCGTCTTGAAGAAGAGTGGGACTACGTGATTCTCGACACGCCGCCAATGATGCTGCTCAGCGATGCCGCACTGATCTCCAGAGCCGCCGACGGTATTCTCATGGTGGTGCGAATGGGTTACACCAACAGGAACCTGCTCAAAGAGGTGCAGAAACTCGATCATATCAAAAAACAGATGCTCGGCGTCGCCATCATCGGCCCCTCGGAAAAAGCAGGATACGGCAAATACGGCCGCTACTACGGGAGGTACGGCTACAAAGGCTACTACAGCTACAAAACCTACAGCAGCTACCTCGAACCGGAGAAAAGAAACGGATAATACATAGAGAAATATAGGGCCCACAGATGTCACAGATTTTCACAGAGAAGATATGTACTTGATCAGTGTCCATCTGTGCCATCTGTGGGTAACCAAAAAGAGCCCTCATGCCATTTATCTACAAAGATGAAACATATAGAATCATCGGGGCAGCGCAGGAGGTGCACAAAGAGCTTGGCAGCGGGTTTCTCGAACCGGTCTATCAGGAGGCGTTACGACTTGAACTTGAAGACCGGGATATCCCATTCAAGCAGAAGCAGGAGTTGCAGATTCGTTATAAAGAGCGTTTTCTCGAGAAGAGATATATTGCCGATTTTGTCTGTTTCGGAAAAATCATCGTTGAACTCAAGGCTGTCGATAAACTGATAGCCGTCCATGAAGCCCAGTTGTTGAACTATCTGAACGCCACGAGCCATAGAATCGGCTTGCTGCTCAATTTCGGCCAGGCGTCTCTCGCGATCAAACGATTGATCAGTTGAATCGTCAGGTCACTACTGTCCGGTTAAAATAGTGCGAGTTGAGGCACTGGATCTCTCGCCTTTTTGATAGACCGCTCGTTGAGCGACAAAATATCGATGAGCAGTCGCTGTTCCATGACGACAGCGGCGATCATG
>JAPHUN010000196.1 GCA_026193435.1 Chlorobium sp. | reverse complement strand
TCAATTCAGGTGTTCATTGTGGTGGTTTTTTTGTAGATTCATCTCCTGCACGTTATTGCTGTTTTGCCATCGGAATGCAGATGAAGATTTGTTTTCAGCGCAGTGATTTGAAACAGTTTGCCGTAATCCTCGTTACTGTTTGGAGGCATCGTGCTGACAGTGCATTGCCAATCGCTTTTTTGAAAGAATATCGCTATGGCTGAAACAGGTATGTCCAATATACAGCAGAGAGTAGCGGTGGGTGTCGCAGGCGTTCCGCTGGTTATCTGGATTTCCTGGATGGGAGGGGCATATTTTTTTGCATTGATGCTGTTGTGTTCGCTGCTTGCAATCAATGAATTTTACCGGTTACTTTCTGTCAGGGTGACGCCTCCGTCTCGATCGTTTTTTCTGTTTTTTTCGTTCTGTTTGCAACTGAACTTCTTTTTTGTGGTTGTCGAACCCTGGATTCTTCTGCTTGCTATCCTGATGACTTTTCTTGTTCTGGAGATGTTCCGGACAGAGGGATCAAGAATCGTCAACATCGGTTCGTCAATGACTGCAATTTTTTATGTAAACATAACCTTTGGTTCGCTGATGGTAATCAGGGAGAGAGAGCCGTCAGGTTTTGCCTATGTTCTTTTACTGTTCGTCTGTATCTGGTCAGCTGATATCCTGGCATATTTCGGGGGTCGGCTTTTTGGCGGCAAGCTGTTTAAAAAGAAATTTTTTGAACGTTTAAGCCCGCACAAGACCTGGGAGGGCTATATTTCCGGATGTCTCGGGAGCGTACTTGGCTCGGCGGTTGTTGCGCTTCTTGATCCGGGCCTTCCGACTGTTTTTACGCTTGTTGCCGGATTGAGCATAGGTCTGTTCAGTCCACTGGGTGATCTGGTGGAGTCGATGTTCAAACGTGACGCGGGAGTCAAAGATTCTTCTTCGCTGATACCCGGACATGGCGGTGTTCTTGACCGGTTTGACACGATTATGTTCATGTCACCGCTGCTCTACCTGTATATTTATTTCGCGGAGATATGGACGGGACTGTAGGGAATGTTTTTATATTGCCGGTTCTTTTTCTTTCGTCTGCAAGCGGCGATTGCGGGTTCATATGCGTAGCGTCGTTACATCGCGTGAAAATATGTAATTCTGATTTTTCTGATTATCGGGGAAACATCAAGTGGGTTGTCATAATGAAGATCGAAGGTCTGCTTTCCGGGAAATACATTGAGTTGAATCTCGAACTGACGAAAAAGTCTCAGGTGATTGATGCAATGCTCTCTATCGCCGGACTGCATCCGGGCGTGGAGAACCAGAAGAAGTTGCGTTATGATGTACTGAAGCGTGAAAAGGAGATGTCGACAGGGATAGGTAAACAGATTGCTCTTCCCCATGCAAAAACTGATGCGGTATCTGCTCCGGTGCTTGCTCTTGCTACGCTTAAAAACAGGATTAACTTCGATTCGATAGATAATGAGCCTGTCGGGGTTGTTTTTCTTCTTGCCACACCCGAAGATATGCTTGCGGAGCATCTGAAGCTCCTGGGACGCATAACCCGCCTTGCAGGAAGAGCGGATGTCCGGGAAAAGCTGATGTCGGCACTGGTGTCATCAGAAGTTATCGAGCTGTTCAGGGAAGAAGAGAAAGATTTTCCCCAGATTTAACAACCCAAGTTGATCGACAATCCCATAGGGTTTCAACAAATGCGATTTTTCTGCAGTATGGTCGCGCAACCCATCGGGTGAGATGTTCGCTGTAAGAAAATTCAGCATAACGCATTATATAGTATAAGTTTGACTGCATAAAGCATTTGTTGAAGCGATCAACTTAGGAGGAAGAAACCACAGGAAGTAAAGAACGGGTAACATTATGTCGGAGTACAGGGCGGTAAAAGGAACAAAAGATATCTTTCCTGATGAGATCACCTCATGGAAATATATTGAGGGTGTTATTCACAGAGTTGTCGGGCTCTACGGCTTTCAGGAAATCCGCACACCTGTATTTGAATATACAGATCTGTTTCAACGCAGTATCGGCTCAACAACCGACATAGTGGGCAAAGAGATGTTTTCCTTCAGACCTGAGCCTGACGGCCGCTCGGTGACTCTGCGTCCCGAAATGACGGCTGGTGTCATGCGTGCGTTTCTCCAGGCGAATCTTTTTTCTGCTTCTCCGGTTCATAAGCTGTATTACATAGCAGAACTGTTTCGAAAGGAACGCCCTCAGGCAGGGCGCCAGCGTCAGTTTTCACAATTCGGGGCGGAAATGCTGGGAGCTTCCTCCCCAGAGGCTGTCGCTGAAGTGATAGATATGATGATGCAGGTGTTTACCTCTCTGGGCGTATCCGGGCTCAGGCTGAGGATGAACACGCTTGGTGATTTTGATGATCGGGTTCGATACAGAGAAGCATTGCGAGCCTATCTTGAACCTCATAGCGGGCTTCTTGACGGGCCGTCAAGAGAGCGTCTTGAAAAAAACCCTCTTCGTATTCTGGATTCAAAAAATCCCGATATACAATCAGTCATTGCAGATGCCCCGAAACTGCATGATTTTCTCAATCCTTCAGCAAAAGAAGAGTTTGATCAGGTATTGCTCTATCTCGATCAGAAATCCATAGAGTATGTGATCGATCCTTTTCTAGTCAGGGGATTGGATTATTACTGTCATACAGCGTTTGAAGTTGTCAGCCCTGAGCTTGGAGCACAGGATGCAATTGGAGGGGGAGGTCGTTATGACGGTCTTGCAAGAGAGCTTGGCAGTAAATCCGATATTCCTGCTGTCGGTTTTGCCGTTGGTATGGAACGGTTATTGATTACCATGGAAAAGCAGGGATTACTTCGGCATATCGTGCCGTCAGGCCCCCGGGTCTATATTGTACTCCAGGACGAGGGGCTGAAAACCCATGCTCTCTCTGCCGGCGATCTGTTGCGAAGATCAGGGATACGAACTGAAATGGATCTTTGCGGAAGGAGCATGAAGGCGCAGATGCGCGAGGCCAACAGGCAGCATGCCGACTATGCTCTGTTTGTAGGGAAGAGTGAGGTGGAGTCGCAAGTCTACGGGTTAAAAAATCTCAGGACATCCGAACAGGATTTTCTCTCCATCCGGGAGGTGATCGCAAGGCTTGCTTCATCAACGAAGCACGTTGATGTCCCGGACGGAGGCCTCGATTGAGGCCGCGAACAGGTGTCGAGGCTGACTCGGCAGCTCAGCTAAGAGGCAGGAGGAGCGCCATGTATGAGAGTAACGTCGTGTTGTACACAAAGCCTGGATGCTCGTTGTGTGAAAAAGCCGGACGTGTGGTAAAGCGTGTGCTTGCGGACATACCGTTTGATCTTGAGGTGGTTGATATCACAACTTCTTCTGAGCTGTTGCAGCGATACGGATTGTATATTCCGGTGATCAGCATTGATGGTATCGAGTTTTCCCGATATCATGTCAATGAATCGGGATTTCGGGCTCTGCTCAATGGTGAACGGACGCGGGGAACCCTTCGCGGTTAGAATTTGTTTATTCCCTTGCAGCTGCTTTTCCGATTGGAGCAGTTTTTTTCTTACTGCATCTGCTTTCAAAAGGTTCACGGATAGAGTGGTCGGTATGCAGCGATCGGATAGAGGGCAAGAAGGAAGTGATGACGGATCGGTTGAAAAAATAAACTGTCGGCAAATCAACAATACTTTCAGTTAAGGATGTTACGGTTTCTTTTAGTTGTTATTGTGGTTTTTCTTCTCTTGAGGGCGATCATGCGTTTTTTTGCAGGCCGCTTTTTGCGGCAGCAATGGCCTTTTGGTTCGTTTGATCCGGGAAGCGGCAGAGCGGCATCGTCTTCAGGGGTTGCAGAAGAGGCTGATTTTGAGGTTATTGAGACGAATGTCAATAAAAATGAGAGCAGTGCAGCCTGAGAAAGAGATGAATTGCTGTTTCGTGTGAACAATTTTCCCCTTTTTTATTACATTGAACCACACGAGCAGGGAGGTAACAGGATTTTTCAGAAAGTGGGTTGCCCCCACTTTTTTGTTTTTCTGATAGAATGATTAACGGTGAACGTGACAAAAGACAGGTTGCTGGCGTTTATAGAAGACTCTATTGAAGAGTATTCAATAGAGAAAAGCGCTTCCGGTGAGCCGGATGTATTTCTCGTTGCTCTTTTTGTGAAAGGGGCGCTTCCGTCACGAAGGGTGGAGGTTCTTGCCGAGACAGACTCGGGTATTTCGGTTACCCGGTGCATGTCTATAGCGCGTTGGCTGAGAAATGCTTTTGAAGAGAATGAAGAGATAAGAAATCTGGTTGGTGAAGATTACGGGCTGATGGTCTCATCTCCCGGTATCGGTGAACCGATTCAGCACGCCCGGCAGTATATTCGCCATAAGGGTCATCTGCTTCGGGTTCGATTTACAGATGCAGGTGATGCGGAGCACGAAGTTTCAGGAAGGCTTGTCGAGGTGGAAGTTGTTGAAACAACAAGTCCGTTTATTGTGCTTGAACCGGAAAAGGTATCGAAAGGCAGAAAACGGGAACGTCTTGAACCGGTACGGTTGGAGCTCAACCGGATCAAGAGCGCTGTAGTTGAAGTTGAGTTCTGAAAACGGATGTAAAGAAAGCCGTATTTTCTTTAAAATAAAGGAATTACAAAGAGATGGCAAGAAAGCAGGTAAAAAAAGAAAAGCAGGATCGTAGAGAGCTTATCGCAAATGCTTTTGGTGAAATTGAGCAGTCGAAGGTTTTTCTGGAAAAACATACGGAGAGTGCCGCTGTGAAGATGGATATTGCGGATCTTCTGAAGGATATTATACAAAAGCAGTTGCGCAAGGACTACGACCCTGAGGTTGAGGCTAATATTTTTATCAATCCGGAGCGGGGCGACTTCGAGGTGTATATTCTGAAAACAGTTGTTGATGAGGTTGATCTTCCTTCCATTGAGATCGGACTTGACGAGGTTAGCAGGATCGACGAGTCTCTTGAGCTTGGGGACATGTATGAAGAGGGTCCTGTCAACCTCGAGGATTATCTGACCAGAAAGTCGATACAGATAATCAAGCAGTCAGTTCAGAAAAAGGTGCGGGACATGGAAAAGCAGGTGGTGTATGAGGATTGTCTCGAGAAAGTTGGTGAAGTTGTCGCAGGGGAGGTCTATCAGGTCAGGCAGAACGAGGTTGTTTTTTCCTACAACACCTCAAAGGATCATCGTGTCGAACTGGTACTTCCGAAATCCGAAATGATGAAAAAGGACAATCCAAGGCGTACCCCGAGGATGAAGCTCTATGTGAAAAGGATAGAGAGAGAGAAAGTGAAAGTCAGACAGGATGATGGCTCCATTGTCGAGAAAGAGAAGCCTGATGGCGGGATGAAGGTTATTGTTTCCAGAATCGACGACCGGTTTCTCTACAAGCTGTTTGAAAGTGAAGTGCCTGAAATTCTGGATGGGCTTATTGTCATCAAGGGGATTGCAAGAGTTCCGGGTGAACGGGCCAAGGTTGCTGTTGAGTCGACAAGTTCGCGGATAGATCCTGT
>JAPHUN010000002.1 GCA_026193435.1 Chlorobium sp. | reverse complement strand
GGAGGAGTACCCGCGCTGCTTATGGCGCTTCCCCTCTCCGCGTTTGCCGGTTTTGTCTGGATGTGGAAACAACTCCAGGTCAATACCGGTGTTTCGGCGGGGGATATTGTCCGGGCGAAACCGGAAAAAGAGATGGCGCGATACGCCCGTCCGCTTCTGGTTGTCGCATGTATGGGTATGGTGAGCCACTGGCTGGACATTCTGATGCTGGGCTGGTATGCCGGAACCGAAACTGTCGGGCTCTATCAGCCGGCGGTCAGGACGGCCGGTCTGATGCGTTCGGTACTGCTCGCGGTGGCCGGTATCACCGCTCCGATCGTTGCCGGGATGCATGGTCGCGGAGAGAGAGAGGAAATAGAAAAACTGCTCAGGATTGTCTCCCGCTGGGTATTGATCGCGGCTATACCTTTCGCTGTTGTTCTGATGGTTATGCCCGCTACTGTTCTCGGTCTTTTCGGTGATGCGTTTACCGTCGCGTCGCCAGTGCTGATTGTGCTTGCGGCCGCGGTGCTGGTGCAGTCTTTTTTCGGGTTATATGATACCGTGTTGCAGATGGCCGGATACTCGAAGCTCTGTGTGATGAATGCGGCAGCGGGCCTTGTGGCGCACATCGTGATCAACATGCAGCTTATTTCCTCTTATGGTATGATCGGGGCAGCGTGGGGACTGCTGGCGGTCTATCTGCTGCTTGGAACGGCCAGGGCGGTCGAGGTTCGGGCGCTTCTGGGTATTCATTCGTTTTCCTTTTCATTGTTCAAGCCTCTTGTCGCGGGAGTTGTCTCTGGTCTGGCGCTGTTGTCCGTCAAACCATTGCTTGCAGGTCTCTCTGTTGCAGCGACCCTTGGAGGCGGTATGTTGCTTGTTCTGGTCATCTATTTGCTTCTTGTCAGGCTAATGAAGTTGGAACAGGATGAGATGGAGGTTATTATGAGACTATTTTCTTTTGTACCTAAGTTGAGCGAATCAAAAGATGCTAAAAACCGATAAGATTTTTTTTGTTACTCTGTTATACGTTGAAAGCCATATGATGTGAACAAACCCGTTGGGTGAACGTGAAAAAAATCAGAAATTTGCATCTATTGAATCCCGTCGAAATTGTCGATCAATTCAGGTTGTAATAAAAGATGACAGGCCAGTGAAAAATAGTGTCGTGCCCTTTTTTTTCGCTCTTGCCGGATATTTGCTCCTTGTCGCCGGGCTTTTTTACCCGGTGGTTTTTCAGGGACAGCTCCCCGCATCGCCCGACAGCGTCAGTCCCATGGCGACATCCCTGGCGCTCGACGCTGTTTTTGAGCAGACAGGACACTATCCTTTGTGGCAGCCGTGGTCTTTTTCAGGAATGCCTACGGTCGAGGCGTTTACCTACCTTAACGGCCTCTACTATCCGGGTGTTTTTTTCAATCTGTTCAATGTCGACGGGTTGACGCTGCAACTGCTTCATTTCGTGTTTGCCGGTCTGGGAGGGTTTGTGCTGCTGCGGCGATTCAGGCTTCACGCTATCGCTGCGTTTCTTGGCGGCGCGGCATTTATGCTTACTCCCTATATGGTGACCATGTTTGTCTTTGGTCACGGAAGTCAGCTTATGACCGCGGCCTACATGCCCTGGATCCTATGGGCGGGGATTCGGCTTCTCGATACCATGCATCCTTCGGATATGGGCCTTCTCGCTCTTCTGGCGGGACTGCAATTGCAGCGAGGCCATGTCCAGATCGCCTACTATACCTGGATTCTGCTGTTTTTTCTGATTCTGCTGCAGGTAGCAACGGCTCCTTCCTCCGCTGTCAGGATACGGCAATCCGCTATGGCCTTTGTCGCGCTCTGTATCGCGATCGTGATTTCCTCATCCGTCTATCTGCCTGTTTTTGAGTACACCCCGTATTCGGTTCGCGGCTCAGGTGCAGGTGGAGGCGCAGCCTATGAGTACGCTACCATGTGGTCCATGCATCCTCTCGAATACAGCACCTTCCTGTTGCCGGGAGCGTTCGGTTTCGGAGGGATTACCTACTGGGGAAGGATGCCGTTTACCGATTTCCCGAACTATGCAGGAATTGTCGTGCTTCTTCTTGCTCTGACAGGTCTGGTTGTCGAGAGGAAAAAGATTTTTGTCAGGTTGCTTGCCCTCAGCATGCTCCTGATGGCTTTTCTTGCTTTCGGGAAATTCTTCAGCCCGGTGTACGACCTGTTTTATCATGTTGTCCCGTTTTTCAGCCGGTTCAGAGTTCCGTCCATGGCCCTCATTGTCGTTTCCCTTAATCTTTCATTACTTGCGGGATTCGGACTCCATGCCCTCATGGATGGGGTCAGGGGAAAAGGAACGGTTATTCTGAAGTCCGGGGCGCTGCTTCTTGCAGTGTGTATGCTTGTTTTTCTGCTTGCAGAAAAGCCTTTCGAGCAATTCCTTCGCTCACTGTTTCCCGCACCTCCGGTTGCAAGCGCGGAACTTGCCGGTCTGATCAATCAGGTTCGCTGGGACCTGTGGAAGTCCGGCTTTCTCGGTCTTTTCTGTTTCGGGGCTTTTTTTACGTTTCTTGTCTGGCTCCGATCGAAAAAGATACTGGGCGGAGCCCTGTTTGCATTGCTGGTTTCAGGGCTCGCTGTTTTCGATCTGCTGCTGGTGGATCGTCAGGTGGTAACGCCTTCCGGCAAAGCTCTCCGGCCCTCCAGTCTGGTTTCCGGTGAGTATCTTGAACAGGCGTTCGCTGAGGACGGAGTGACGCGATTTTTTGAAGGTGAACAGGGTTTGTTCAGGATATATCCCGCGGGGCGGCTTTTCGGAGAGAACAAGTTTTCAGTTTTCGGCATCGAGTCAGCGGGCGGTTACCATCCCGCGAAACTTCAGGTGTATGATGAAATGCTCAGGGCTTCGCAGAACCTGTCGAATATCGACCTGTTACGGATGCTGAATGTCCGGTATGTGGTCAGTATGTCCCCGCTTGATCATCCGCTTCTCGATGCGGTCTATGAAGGAACCCTTCGTCTGGCAGGAGGGCCGGTGGAGGTGACGGTATACCG
>JAPHUN010000176.1 GCA_026193435.1 Chlorobium sp. | reverse complement strand
GCTGCTCTGGTGACGACGACGCGTACATTGGCGCCCTGTTTTTTCAGGAGCCTGATAAGAAGCGGAATCTTGTAGGCTGCAATGCCTCCGCAGACGCCAAGCAGTATGTTTTTATCTTTGAGTTTCATTGTCCCCTGTCAAACTGACTGTTACTGTTGAGGCGGTCTCCGTGCCCTCTTTTCCCGATCCGGTATCCGTGAAGATTTTCCGTAAAGGGATTGTACATCAATGTATACGAATTCAGTTAAAAATGTCTATGCTGTTTTCCGCAACAGGCAATGTTTTTCCTGAAAGTTCAGAATATCCTGTCCCAGAACTGCTCCCAGCTATAGAATCGTTCTCTGTAAGAAAGACTAAGGCCATATGTTTCCTTAGGTTCGAGAAGATTTGTCGTTGTGATGTCATTGCCGAACAGGCCATATGAGCGGTAAGCCTCCAGAAACAGTTTCTGAGATATACGGTATTCGAGTCGCTGACTGTTTCCGTAATAGTTGAAAAGAGCTGTTTTGCCAATGTCAGGACTGCTTCCCGTACCGATGAACCGGACTTTCCCTTCGGTTAACGGAACAAGGAATGCAAATGAAAATTCAAGACCGCTCAGGGCTCCCTCTTCATCGACCCCGACATTTACATTGAAACTTTCGAAGCCGGTGGCTTTCTCTACAAACTGGGAGATCTGGGAAGAAAGCAGGCCTGTGCCGGCTGATATTCCTAAACTTGAGAACGGTATATCTCCCAGTCCTCCCTGGCTGCCGGGGCGGATATACCACTGTTTGGTGAGCAGCAGCGAGACAACGTTGGGCTCGGCATTGGGATCGATTTTACTGCTTTGTGTGCCGATCATGTTTTGTGAAGAGTAGGGCTGGGAGTCATCGTTAAGATAATAACCCATCTGTACATCAGGGTTATTCAGTGTGCCCTGTATGGCAAGCAGAAGACGGACATTGTCGCTTTCGCCCGTTTGCGCGTTTGAGGCGTTGACATATTTTCTTCCGAAAAGATTTTGCATGACACCGTCTCTGATTTCTACGTTGTTCCAGACAATCCTTCCGCCATCCTCAAGTTCGAAATTGCTGTTGGAAAATCTGTAGGTTCCTGAAGAAATATTCACGGCGCCGAATAAACGGTAATTCTGCTGGTTTTTATTGACATTGAGCGAGAGATTCTGAAGCGTGGCTTCAAGTTTTTCTCCTCGCGTTCTGTCAAATATCATGCTGTATTGCAGAGGGACTGCGCTGGTGAGTCGCAGGTTCTTTATCGTTATGATATCGATAAGGGTATAGTAAAATTCAGGATTAACCGGTTTCTCGATATTTTCAGGCTGGTCAGGGTCGATCTTTTCGGGATATCGCGGCACGAATGTGATAAATCTTTCGGCGCCTACGTATTTTGTGCTTTCATTGGAGCCTGTTCTGTAGAGCGTGAAGTCCGCATTGGTGATCAGAAGATTTCCGGTAAGGACCGGTTGTGCGGTGTCGCCGTAATAACGAATCCTGTCCGACGTACCGGTTATGGTTCCAAATGAGGTTTCGTCTTTTTTATCCTGTTTGTTGAAAAGCAGGAGATTTTCAAAGGATGCGGTGAGATCGATAGTGCTTGCTTCCAGATTTTCAAGAGTTGCCGATCCGTTTATTCTGCCGGTGCCGCCACGTACGTCTTTTATCTGTATGTCTCTGAAATCAGCTTTTTTCGGAGTGATAACAATCGATCCGGAAAGGAGGTAGACTGTTTCAGTCGGGGTAACGGTAATTTCCGTGTCTTTAAGTTCTGTACTGAAATAGATCTCCGGGTCGGGTGTTTTT
This sequence comes from Chlorobium sp., assembly GCA_026193435.1. GTDB lineage: Bacteria > Bacteroidota > Chlorobiia > Chlorobiales > Chlorobiaceae > Prosthecochloris. The sequence goes on along the minus strand of JAPHUN010000176.1, from coordinate 776 downwards.
CCTTTGACCACAAGCTTGGCGGGAATGGTGCCTTCCGCTGTTTCGAAGAAAGGCAGGAACACCTCGAGAATTTCTGCGGATAAATGATCAGCTGATGCTGACGCGGAGACAGGTTTGTTGTCAGGAATGGAATACTTTAATGGAAACCAGTTGATGTTCAGTGGTATTGATGCGGTTCCTGTAATATCATTGAGTGGTTCCGTGCTGCCCGTAGAAAAATCCGCCCGTAACCGTTCCCCGTTATGAAGAGCTGAAAGATTCAGATTTCCTATGACCACATCATCGTAGACAAGTTCACTTCCGGTAATTTTCAGAGTGGCGGTTTTGGCGTTCGGAGAGCCACTGACGCGAAGGGTGGAGGAGAGCGATCCCTGTATGCCGGACTCAGGGAAGAATATACCGAGCTCCTGCATATCGAGGTTCACTATGCTGCATGTGAAAAGGCCGCTCACTTCATTGCTGAGCAGACCGTCGCAGCTGATAACCTGTTTGTCCTTGCGCAGCGTAAGGTCGTAGAGACGTGTAAAGTTTCTGCCTATATCAATCCTGGAATCTTTTTTGAGGCTCCATGCCCCGTCACCTCCTGTTATCGAGAGGTCATTGATGCTTACCGTATAGAGGCTGTTGCTGCGGGCGGCTCTTATGTCGGTTGTCAGCGATCGTTCTATTTCAGGTATGCGTAAACGCAGGCCGGCCTGTAATCCGGATTTGTCATACGCGGCTGTAAGCGAGAGTTGTTCGATGCTCTGTTTTTCGGCTTCCAATGCAGAGGCATC
>JAPHUN010000011.1 GCA_026193435.1 Chlorobium sp. | reverse complement strand
TTTGTGCAGTTCCGGATTCTGATTCCGTTAGGCCGGCGCCTGAGTGTTGCGCGTGAGGCCGTTCTTTTCAACGGGGATCACAATATGGTGTATGTCGTCGCGGATAGCGGTCGTTTTGTTGCCAGAAGGATTGAGCTTGGTGACGAAGCTGAAGGATATTTTGAGATCAGGTCAGGTATTGAAGAGGGGGCAACCGTTGTGACCAACGGGCACTTTTTAATCGATTCGGAAACCCAGATAAAAACGGGCGGTACAGGTGCGGGCCATCAACAGTAGAGAAAACCGGCATGATTGAGAGAATTATTGCCTTCTGCAGCAGGCAACCGGTTTTTGTTGTCCTCGCGACGATATTCGGGATCGGGTGGGGTATTTACTCGCTGAACCGCATTCCTCTCGACGCGATTCCTGATCTTTCCGATCCCCAGGTTATCGTGTTTACCGAATGGAAAGGCCGTGCCCCCGATCTTATCGAGGATCAAATCACCTATCCTATAGTGTCCAGCATGGTGGCTGCTCCCAGAGTTACCGATGCACGCGGTTATTCCATGTTCGGGCTGAGCTTTGTCTACGTACTTTTCGAAGAAGGCACCGATCTCTATTGGGCAAGGTCCCGTACAATCGAATATCTCTCGAAGATACGGGAGCAGCTCCCGGAAGGGGCCAACCCCGTTCTGGGCCCCGACGCATCGGGAGTGGGCTGGGTTCTTCAGTACTCGATTGTCGATGAGAGCGGCCGGAACTCCATCGAGGATCTGCGTTCGTTTCAGGACTGGAAGCTTCGTTATCTGCTCGAAGCGGTTCCCGGGGTTGCCGAGGTGGCAAGTGTGGGCGGCTATGTCAAGCAATATCAGATCCAGATCAACCCCAACGCATTGCTGCATTACGGTCTGACTATCCAGGATGTGATGCAGAAGGTCAAAGAGTCCAACCGGGATGTTGGCGGGAAGATTCTGGAGCAGTCAGAGCGAGAGTACTTTATCCGGGGTCTCGGGTACCTCGAGAGCCTGGAGGATATTGAAAATATCGCTGTGGACGTTGGCGAGGACGGCGCTCCGGTCCAGATCAGGCATATAGCCAACGTCAGACTTGTCCCTGAAATTCGACGAGGTGCTACGGATCTGAACGGCAGGGGTGAGGCAGCATCCGCTATCGTCGTTACCCGTTATGGTTCCGATGCCTATCGGATCATCGAACAGGTCAAGGAGGTGCTGCGGCGGGTAGAGCCCTCTCTCCCGGAAGGAAGCCGGATTGAAATCACCTATGACCGTTCACGGCTTATCGGCCGTTCTATCGAGACGTTAAGCAAAAAACTGATCGAGGAAATGCTTGTGGTCGGTGCCATCGTTCTCATTTTCCTTTTCCATTTTCGTTCGGCTCTGGTGCCGTTTGTTACGCTTCCTGTCGCTATCATTCTTTCGTTTATACCCATGTATTATTCAGGGGCTTCCTCCAATATTATGTCTTTGGGAGGGATTGCCATTGCAATCGGCGCAATGGTGGATGCGGCGATCATTCTTGTGGAGAACAGCCATAAAGGCCTTGAAAAATGGGAGGCTGAAGGGAAGAAAGGGGACGTTTTCGATGTGCTGCTTCGCTCTTCTCAGGAAGTTGCCCGTCCGATCTTCTTTTCGCTCCTGGTTATCGCTGTGTCGTTTATGCCTGTTTTTACTCTTGAGGGACAGGAAGGACGATTATTCAAGCCATTGGCTTTTTCCAAGAATTTCTCCATGTTTTTTGCAGCTGTTCTGGCTATCACGCTGGCTCCGGTTCTCATTCAGTGGCTGATGCGTATACCGAAGAAAGTTGATCTCAGGAACCGCTGGCTGTCAAAGGCCGTAAACTTCTTCTGGGCGGGAAGTATTCATTCAGAAGAAACTCATCCGGTTTCCCGATTGCTTCACCGAATCTATACTCCTGTCCTGTCGTTTGTTCTGAAACATCGAAACGGGGCTCTTCTGGTCTCTCTCGCCCTTGTTTTAAGTATTGTTCCGATATACTCTAAACTTGGCCAGGAATTCATGCCTCCGCTCAATGAGGGCGATCTTTTATATATGCCCACTACGCTTCCGGGAATTTCCATTGAAAAGGGTAAGGAATGGCTTCAGCAGCAGAACAAATTGATCGGAAAGTTCGAAGAAGTCGAGTCTGTTTTCGGAAAGATCGGCCGCGCCGGAACAGCAACCGACCCGGCACCGCTTTCGATGGTGGAGACCGTCATTCAGCTTCATCCCCAGGACGAGTGGCCTCTCAGTTATCATCAACGCTGGTACTCTGCATGGATGCCCGATTTTCTCAAACCTGCCTTTCGTGTTGTCTGGCCCGAGATGAAAAGGCGTGAGTGGAATGAGTTTATCAATGACTTGAACAAGACGGTGAATCTGCCCGGCACTACCAATGCATGGACATTTCCCATCAAGACCCGCATTGATATGCTTACGACAGGGATAAGAACACCTGTCGGGATCAAGGTCTACGGGGATAACCTTGAAGAGATCGAGAAAATAGCAGTTCAGGTTGAACAAAAAGTTCAGAAACTCGAAGGGACGCGATCCGTCATTGCCGAGCGCTCTCAGGGGGGATACTACATCGATATCAGGCTGAAAAGGGAAAATCTTGCCGCGTATGGGCTGAGCGTGGAAAAGGCCAACAG
>JAPHUN010000152.1 GCA_026193435.1 Chlorobium sp. | reverse complement strand
GCAACCCTTTCGGCAGGATACGCTGACGGATACCCGAGAACACTGTCAAACCGGACCACGGTGTCGATCAGGGGAAAAACATTTCCTCAGGTCGGCACCATCACTATGGACCAGTTCATGGTAGATCTTGGAAACGACCGGGATGTCCGGGTCGGGGACGATGCACTGCTTTTCGGGGGAGAGGGGATTTCTGCCGCCGATCTCGCGCTCACAGCCGGTACTATAAGCTATGAACTGCTCTGCGCTGTATCCTCAAGGGTCAGAAGAGTTTTTGTTTAAGCGATGAACTTCAGGGACAGAATAGCAGTCATGCTCAGCATGACCAGAACAGAAATAACCGTCGTATCGGGACTGCTGCTGTTTTTCCTGCTCGGTATCATCGTCAACAGCAGCCGTTCACTCCAGGAAGCGCGCAGCCATACTGAAAAAGAGGGAATCGAACAGTTCACGGACGCGGAAGTTGACAGCCTGCTCAAGGAGGCGGCTCTCCTCGAAACCGCTCTCGATGAATCCGGAACAGATACCTCCCATAGCCGGAATCAAGGTACTCTATCGACAAAAAAGACCGCGCTCTCTCAAAAAATCGTATTTTCAAAAGCCACGACTGACGAGCTTGCGACCATACCGGGAATAAGTACGGTTCTGGCCGGACGACTGATCGCATTCAGGGAGTCCAGAAAAGTAAAGGTTGAAGGATTTCCGGATTTTCTGGAAGTTAAAGGCATCGGAAAAAAACGAATGGAAACTCTCGAAAAGCATCTCATCCTCGAATAAATGAGAAAAACCAGCCATGCATGCGCCATAAACGCATACTCGACTGCGGTAGCAAGCATCGCGTATGACACAAGTGATGGTTACAGAGTCACTTCATGCAGGACCGTTCGTGCCGGCCTTGATGACTATACAGGCCCGAACAGTGCCCGGGCATTGCGAAGATTAGCCTCCCTGCTCAAAAAACAGGGGATAGAACACCTTGCCCTTTCTGTCCATCCTCCCTGTTTTTTCCCGATGGTTTCGGTTTTTCCCGACACCATCACCAGTGACGCATTCGAAACCTACTGCAGAGCCGAAGCCTCCAATCTGCTGGACAAACCCGGCGACTATCTGCACGATCATATCCCCTACGCTCTCCGCTCCGGGGACGACAGGTTACGCAGGCAACTGCTGCTCTATTATCCGGGTGATCTTTTGGAGAAGGTATACCGTCACCTTCGCTCACTCTGCTCGATCCACATGGGTTCACACTACCTCAGACCGATGATCATGAGCATGGCCGCGACCGCTAAGCCGTTTACACTTCTTGAAATTGAACCGGACTATCTGACCTGTTCGGTCGGCAGCAACGGAGAACTCGATTATTTCAAGTTCTGGCAGCTGAACCACAGCAGCGACGCGGAATATTTCGCTTTGAGAGAAGTAACGGCAAACCCTGAATACCGGGAATATCCGGTCTTTTTCACAGGCACGCTCAGTGCGGACAGCTCTCTCATGGAAAAAATATCAGGCGCCGCAAAAAAAGACCTTCAGCCCATGAACCTTGTCAAACTGTTTTCAATGCAGTGCGACCTGCGTTCGTCCTGCTCCTCCCCTGTTGAACTGAAAGCCTTGTGCGCCGCGTTCGTCAGTCTGTACGACCAGTCACCTTCATAGCTTTCCGACCAGTTTTTCAGCAATCTGTACCGCGTTGGTTGCCGCGCCTTTACGCAAATTGTCGGCAACGATCCACAGGTTCACTGTTTTAGGCTGCCAGAAATCCCTTCGTATGCGCCCGACGAATACCTCGTCTTTTTCATAGGAAGTAAGCGGCATGGGATAGAGGCTTGAAGAGGGATCATCCTGAACGATTATACCCGGTGTTCCCGCAAGCATCTCCCGGAGCTCATCTACGTCGAAGTCATCCTCGAATTCGATATTCAATGATTCCCCATGCCCTCCGTATACCGGAATACGAACCGTTGTCGGAGAGACGCTCAGAGATTCATCACACATGATTTTGCGTGTCTCGTTGACCATTTTCATCTCTTCTTTGGTATAGCCGTTATCGAGAAAAACATCGATATGCGGCACGGCATTGAAAGCGATCTGATGACCATGCACAAAAGATTCCGGCATTTTACCGGCAAGCTCATCCTCAAGCGCGTCACGTCCCTGCTTTCCTTTACCGGTAACGGACTGATAGGTCGAGACAACAACTCTCCTGACACGATATCTGTCATGCAAAGGCTTGAGAACAACCACCATCTGTATGGTTGAACAGTTTGGATTGGCAATAATGCCTTTCGGCTTGCCGTGAGCGTCAAAAATGGCCTCCGGATTGACTTCAGGCACCACCAGAGGAACGTCTGGCTCCATACGGAATGCCGAAGAATTATCGATAACCACCGCGCCCGCTTCCGCGGCTACCGAAGCCCAGGTTCTGCTTGCTGTCGCACCGGCCGAGAAAAGCGCGATGTCTGCCCTGCTGAATACTTCTGCAGAAGGAACATCTGTCCTGAAAGATTTTCCCCTGAAGACAATCTCCCTGCCGCGGCTTCTCTCCGAGGCAAGCGGCAGAATTTCGCGTACCGGAAAATCACGTTCATCCAGCACCTGCAGCATGGTTCTGCCGACAAGGCCCGTTGCCCCCAGAATCGCTATACTGTATGTTTTTTCTGTACTGCTCATTATGCTCTCTACTTCCTTGTTTGTTTTCTTTTCATGATTCGAAATACAACTAAAACTATTGACCGCTCGGTATCCCTTCAGCTATTACACAAGGCACGCCCGAAGACGACTACATCCTGCCCACTGCCCACTGCCGACTGCCTGCTGCCTGCTGCCCACTGCCCACTGAAGACTATCCCTTCACTTCACTTAAGCACCAGCCGCTTCGAATGATCATTGAGAAATTCAGCATACTCCCGGATTTTCCCCTCACGTTCGTAACCCTCACACTCAACCTCGTACTCCCTGAGTATCTCGATAACCTGGTGCCAGTCTTCCTCCCTGACAAGCTTGTCCCTGACTCTGGAAACCCTTGGCAGCCCTTTGAGGTAAGTAGCATAGTGTCTTCTCATTTCAAGAGTTCCGTATTTTTCGCCCTTGTGCTCTACGGAAAGCGAGAGATGCTCTATAGCTACCGAAATCCTGTCCCTGAAATCAGGCAGTGTCGTCACTGCGCCGCTTTGCAAAAATTCCTTCACCTGCCTGAATATAAAAGGATTACCGATTGAGCAGCGTCCAATCATGATACCGTCCGCTCCTGTATGGCTGAACATGGCCAGAGCGTCCTGTGCCGACCAGATATCACCGTTGGCAATAACCGGAATCTTTGCATGCTCCTTCACTCTGGCAATCCAGTCCCAATCAGCTCTTCCTTTGTACATTTCACTTCGTGTTCGACCATGCACGGCAATCGCGGCAATACCTGCATCTTCAAGCCTGGGGATAATATCAAGAATATTGACCGAATCCCTGTCCCAGCCGATCCGGGTTTTCACCGTCACAGGAATCGATACCGCCTTGACAACAGCAGCTGTAATAGCAGCCATTTTTTCGGGTTCCCTGAGCAAAGCCGCTCCAGCCCCTTTCCCTGCAACCTTTTTGGCAGGACATCCGAAATTGATATCAAGGTAGTCCGGTCTGGCAGAAGCAGCGATGACCGCCGCCTCGGCCATCGCCTCCTCGGAATTTCCGAAGATCTGAATGACTGCGGGACGTTCGCTCTCCTCGAAAAGCATCTTTTGAAGGGATTTCCCGACACCTCTTCGAAGGGCCTCAGCGCTGACAAACTCGGTATAGACAATATCCGCACCAAATCGTTTGCAGATCTTTCTGAATGATCTGTCGGTAACATCTTCCATGGGAGCGAGAATCACCGGGCGCTCTATGTTCAGACTTCCTATTCTCATACGCTTACCTACACCGCTGTATCCACCACATCGGGAGCAGGATTCATCATCTCCCTGACCTGCTTCCGGATGGCGTCTAACAGTGCACTATCCTCTCGCAGCGTCTTTTTCACCGCTTCTCTGCCCTGACCGAGCTTATCGGAATCATAGCTGAACCATGCTCCGGCCTTTTTTACGATACCGAATTCAACTGCCAGGTCAATCAACTCTCCCAGCACGGAAATGCCCTCTCCGTAGAGTATGTCGAATTCAACTATTTTAAACGGCGGGGCCACTTTGTTTTTAACAACCTTGACCTTTGTCCTGTTACCGATTATCTCGGCACCATCTTTGATCTGAGCTATTTTTCTGATCTCCAGACGAACGGATGAATAAAACTTGAGGGCCTTGCCTCCGGTTGTCGTCTCAGGGTTGCCGTACACAACGCCTATCTTGTCGCGAAGCTGATTGATAAAGATCACGACAGCGCTTGACTTCGAAATAGCTCCTGTCAGCTTTCTCAATGCCTGGCTCATCAATCGGGCCTGCAATCCCATGACGCTGTCGCCCATTTCCCCTTCAAGTTCAGCCTGCGGAACAAGCGCCGCGACAGAATCAACCACAACGATATCTACCGCACCGCTACGAACAAGGGTTTCAACGATCGAAAGGGCCTGTTCTCCTGATTCAGGCTGGCTGACCAGAAGAGAACCGATATCAAGCCCGAGCTTTTTTGCATAAGTCTGGTCAAAGGCGTGTTCAGCGTCTACCATTGCAGCTATCCCTCCGCCCTTCTGCGCCTCGGCTATAGCATGAAGCGCCAGCGTCGTCTTACCCGATGACTCCGGCCCGTAGATCTCGGTGACCCGTCCCCGTGGAAACCCTCCGACACCCAGAGCGAAATCCAGCGCGATCGAGCCGGTGGAGACCGACTGAACCGGTATTATGGCGCCCTGATCACCCAAACACATGATAGCGCCTTTACCGAACTGTTTTTCCAGCGTCTCAACGGCCAGGCTCAGCTGTTTCAGCTTTGCCGGATCTGCCGTCTTTTTCTCCTGCACATTTTTTTTTGTATACATTGTATTAGTCCTTGTCTTTCAATAAAGTTTCCTCACCCTACGTTGAGTGATCAACCTGGGTTCACGTAACTATTGATTGTAGTATTTCCTTAACCGGACGATAGCTCATAGCGAGGCTTTCGACCGATTTCCTGTTCGAATAGTACAGATAACGCCTTGCAAGCCGCATACTTTCAAGCGTGATATAGGGCCTTCTCCCTGAGAGCAGCGAAAAAAGCTCACCGCCTGTTCCGGCAATCCCATACAGGGCGCTGCCTGCCGGAAAAGCGACCCTGTCACTGCTTCCGGGGATTTCCCGGATCATAGAAAACAGATCCTTGTAAGAACAGTTCTCCGAGACAATGATATAGCGCTCTCCGGTCTGCCCTTTCTTCCAGACCTCGATATGAGCCCTCGCAACATCCAGAATATCCACAAGGCTCAACCCTCCGGAAGGATAGAGAAAAATTTTTCCCTGGTATATACTGGTAACCGCTTTGGTAGAACTGTTGAGAACCGCCGAACGGCCTTTGCCCCTGCCGAGAACAACTCCCGGATTAACCATCACGACATCCAGACCCTCCGCAATGCCACGTTCACCCTCAATCTCCGCGAGACGTTTCGACTCCATATAGGCTATCCTGTGCTGCCAATCACTGAAGGCCGTTTCTTCGTCTGCCTGTTCAGCGCCCTCTTTCACCCCTGTCGCAGCGACAGAACTGGTCATAACAAGACGTCCGACACCCTTTTGAAGGCACACGTCGACAACGTTCGACGTACCGATAACATTTGTCTCATAGAGCAGGTTTCGACACTGCTTCGTGTATGCGACAAGACCGGCACAATGAAATACAGCGTCAACAGAGTCAAACGGCTCAAGAAGGGATACCGGGTTGAGAATATCGCCCCGCACAATTTCCACCTCTGGATCGGACAGAACAGCAATCTCGGAACTCTCTCTGACAAGAGCCTTGACATGGAGGCCGTCTCCGAACATTTCCCGTAGCGCATAGACAACCTGCGAGCCGATATATCCCGTTGCACCGGTTACCAGAACAACCTGCTTTTTCTGATTCAAACGTTCTTATTTTACAACTTATCCAGGGACTATTAGTTTCAGTTCGTAAAGATAAGAAGAAAAATTACATTGCACTCACATCCACCGTTGTCTGTTCAGACTACAGGAGCTCTCATTTGAATTAACAGCGACGTTCATGCAGCATGACAATCTTTGTATCTCAGCCGGACAGGTTATCGAAGATACTCTCGAAAACGGCCTCAGGGTATTCAGTAACCATACTCCCCATGTAGATACTATTACGCTGGGTATCTGGATCAACGCAGGCTCAAGAGAAGATCCTGAAAAATTATCCGGTCTCTCTCATTTTCTCGAACACGCTGTTTTCAAAGGAACGCTTTCAAAAGATCATCTGACCATTTCACGATGCATCGAGCAGGTAGGCGGCTATATTGACGCCTACACGACAAAGGAGAACACCTGCATCTACATTCGCTGTCTCAAAGAACACCGCGCACTTGCATTTGATCTTCTTTCAGACATGATCTGCAACCCGTCTTTCCCCGAAGACGAGATAGAAAAAGAAAAAGCGGTCGTCATCGAAGAGATTCACGGCATTAACGACTCTCCTGAAGAACTCATCTTCGATCAGTTCGATACCCTCGCGTTTCCCCGGCACCCTCTCGGGCCGACGATCCTCGGCACGGAAAAAACCGTAAACAGGATCACAACCGGCTCACTGCGAAAATTCATGCGTCAGCATTATGTCGCCGAAAACATGCTTGTCACGGCAGTTGGCAACATATCGCATGAAGAGATCATGCGGCTTGCCGAAAAAAGTTTTTCAGGGCTTGACACCCGTCCATCATCTTCCGGTACCGAAAGAGCGTTCCGGCAGGAAGATTACCATCCCTTTCACCTCAAAAGGAAAAAACCGCTTTACCAGGCCCAGTTGCTTTACGGCATGGCGGTTCCCCGGGACGATACATTCTTTTACAGCCTCCTGCTGCTCAACACCCTTCTCAGCGGAGGCATGAGCTCGATACTGAGTCTTGAACTGAGAGAACATAACGCTTTGGCATACAACGCCTACTCATCGCTCACTTTTTTTGACGACGCCACACTGCTGAATATCTATGCGGCGACAGATCCGGAGAATACAGACAAGGCTCTCCTGATCATCAAAAACGTCCTCTGTGCGGAGAATATTTCAAAAGTCTCTCAGGAAGAACAGCAGGCGGCAAAAAACAAACTGCGCGGCGGGATGCTGATGGAGATGGAAAAAATGACCCAAAGAATGTCAAAAGCTGCAAGAGATATCTTCTATTTCGGAAAAGCCATCGAACTGGAAGAAAAAATCAGCCGCATTGAAAACATAACCCCCGGTGATCTGGGGTATGCTGCAGAATATCTGCAACAGCATACAGAGGCATCCACACTGTTGTACGAACCGGATGAGGATCTGCGCTGAATCGTTTACCGGCGTCTAAATCGAATAATTCATGAGAGTTCGAAAACCCGAATTGCAGCGATATACATTGCACCGATCATGTACCCGGATTCCCTTCTGAAAGGCGTCTTTTCCAAAGTCCGGAATTTAATTGTATATTCATTTTTTATGAGAAAACCTCTAAGAATGTGAATTTTTAGAGGTACTTTTTTTTCTGCAAAATCAATCACCAAGAGAATACTGCCTTGCAAAAGAACATCAATAACGTCAGCGATACCGAACAGAAGCTGGAAATCACTCTTTCAGCAGAGGAATTCACCCCTGAAATAGATCTCGAAGTTGAGAACGCGAGAAAAACCATTCAGATCAAAGGGTTCAGAAAAGGACATGTTCCTGTGGGCATGATAAAAAAAGTGATGGGGCCTGCCATTGAAGCCTCGGTTGCGGAAAAACTTGCCTCAAAATATTTTGTAGAGATCTCAGAATCCGAAAATATTAAACCCGCAAGCCGTGCCGAGCTCGAAGACTACTCTTTTGACGGCGACACCCTCAGCATCACGCTCTCCTATGAGATTCATCCAGAGTTCGAAATAAAGGATTTCAACGATTACTCGTTTGTTCAGGACATATACACCGTAACCGATGAAGATGTCGAAAGGGAAATCAATCTTATCATTAAAGGACACGGCACACTCGTTCCGGTTGACACTCCTTCCGAGGCAAAAGACACCGTCATTGCCGACCTTGAGAAACTCGACGCTTCCGGAAACATCATCGAGGATCAGAAAACCGAAAACTACAGTTTCAACCTCGAGTATCTTCCCGAAGACAATCCTTTCCATAAAGCACTTGTCGGAAAAAAAGCCGGTGAAAAGGTGACTGTCGATATCGAAGGCAAGGAGGAAGGCGAAGAAACATACCGTTACGAAGTAGCCGTCAAAGAAGTCAAGCGCCTGGAGCTTCCCGAACTCAACAATGAGCTTGTGAAAGAAATTTCACAGGAAAAGTTCGAATCGGTCGAGGACTTCCGTACAGATGTCAGAGGACAGCTCGAACAGCACTTCAGCAATAAATCCGAGCAGGATCTCCTGGAATCTATTTCCGCCAGGTTCATTGAGGAAAACCCGGTTCCGACACCGTCAGCCATGGTTGACTCTTTCGAAAACATGCTGCTTGAGAACGCAAAACGGCAGATGGGCGGACAGCTCCCTCCAGGTATGGATGAAAACGGGTTCCGTGATTCCGTTCGCCCCAACGCTGAAAAACATGCACGCTGGATGCTGATAAGTCAGAAAATCGCCGAGCAAAACGCTCTCGAGGTTACTGACGAGGATATTAAAGCCTACGCGGAAAAAGAAGCGGAGAACAATCCCGGACTGAATGCCGAAGAGCTGCTAAAAACCTACATGTCTACGGAATTCAGAGATTATATGACCGACACTATTCTGAAGGACAAAATTTACACCATCATCAAGTCCTCGGTGACCATAAACGCTGAGAACAAGCCGCTTCCGGAGCACAAAGGATAAGGCATCCGGCAATTCAGCTCATCTTCGGTCTTCCACCCTCACGTGTGTAAGTGGAAGACCAGGAGAATCATGGGTGCAGCATCACCTGAACCGGATGGTCATGGAGAGATCCAACGCTGAAACGCTATGCGTCAGTTCTCCGACAGAAATATAATCAACTCCCGTTCCGGCAATTTCGGCGACATTTCGGAGCCCGACATTTCCTGAGGCTTCGAGGAGAATCTCCTGTGCATGTTGCCGTGCAAAAGAGACCGCCACTGCAAGCTCGTCAACGTTGAAATTATCAAGCAGAATAATATCCGGACCGGCGCCTATCGCCTGCTGAAGCTCTTCGAAAGACCGTACTTCAACCTCGATCTTCATGGCCATACCTTTTTCAGCAAGATATTTTCTCGCACGCCCGACGGCAGGAACAACACCTCCTGAGGCATCGATATGATTATCTTTGATAAGCACAAGGTCGAACAGACCGTAGCGGTGGTTTTTCCCCCCGCCGATCTTCACCGCCTCCTTGTCAAAATAACGCAGTCCGGGAGCGGTTTTTCGGGTATCGAGTATTTTTGCGCCGGTATGGGAGACCCTTTCAACAAATGATCGGGTGCGGGTAGCGATACCCGACATTCGCTGCATAAAATTAAGCACGGTACGTTCAGCCACAAGCAGTGACGCTATTTTTCCTTCCCCTTCCAGAACAATATCTCCTTCAGAAACCTGCGCCCCGTCACAGACCGACGGATTGACCACTATATCCCGGTCAATCGCCCGAAAAACCTGATCTGCTACTGCAATCCCCGCAACTACCCCGTCGGTCTTTGCTCTTATGACGCCATATCCTGTCTGAAGCGGGTCAATCGTGGCAAGAGTTGTCACATCACCATCATAACGATCCTCTTCAAGGGCCTGCATGACAGCCCGCATCCTGCACATGGCAAAAAAATCGTGAAAATCTCTTTCTTTCATGGTTGTATACTCAGATAACGAAAAAAGCACCTCTTTGCTTACTGGGCCTTACTATGATAAGACTGAAAACCCCCTCAATCAAATTGTTTTGCGAACATACTATTAATCGTTAAAATAACTTTCCGGGAAACGGCAACAGAACGGAAAAACATCCTCTGCGGAAACCTATCGATAATACTGTATGAACAGCAATACCCCCGACTCCTGCATACGTCTTGTGAATATGACGTTTTATGCGCACCATGGTGTTCACAGGGAAGAGCATTTTGTAGGATCGAAATATGAAGTTGACGCTGACATGTATGGTAACTACAGTCAGGCCGCACAACACGATGATATAACCGAAACGATCGACTACAGAATTGTTTACGAAAAAATCCGGCATCTGGTGACACAAAAGAAGTTTTACCTTATTGAAGCCGTGGCCCGTGCGATTGCAACAGAATTTCTGGAAGAGTTTCATCTACTCGACAGCGTCACGATAAAAGTAAGAAAGCGTAATCCTCCCATCGGAGGTGTATGCGATTATGCAGAGGCCGTCTACAGTGCGAAAAGAACGTGACGTGAACAGTAATCTCCGGCACGCGAACCATACCGTTTATGTTGGTGCAGGCTCAAATATGGCCAACAGGCTCGACAACTTGAGAAAAGCCGTTGAGCTGCTGAATCGACTGCCCCGGACATCCGTGAAAAAAACTTCAGCGGTCTACCTCTCTGAACCGCTTGGCTTTTCCTCTCAGGGATGGTTTTACAATGCCGTCTTTGAGCTACGGTCGGCGCTGAAACCTGAGACCTTTCTTGTGCATTGCAAGCGGATAGAGTGTCTTATGGGACGACCGGCTGACCACATGAAATGGGGACCGCGAATCATAGATCTCGATATTCTGCTTTATGATGACAGTACCTGCAGTCAGGAACATCTCACTATTCCCCATCCTGAACTTTCCAACAGAAAGTTCGTCCTGCTTCCGCTTCTTGACCTTGCAAACCCGACTCACCCTCTTCTTGGAAAAACAATGCGGGAACTGCTCGAAACGTGTCCCGATACTTCATCCATTGAACGCACTGGTCATACGCTCCTTACCATCAGCTAAAACAGGCAGTACCCTTAAGGAACATCGAGCGGAAACCGCTTTGTGACACCGGTTCTTCAGCGCGGCTGTTCTCTGCAAAAAAAGAGGCTGTCACAGAAGCCTGTCACCTATGGTTCAAACCACATACCGTCATGCCGCCCTGTGTAATATTCAAGTTATTACACGGGGTGATCCGGCATCCATGGGGTTTTACATGACAAGAATGGATTCCCGTGTAAGACCTGTGAAATAGATGCTCAAATTTCACGGGTCGGGCACGGGAATGACAGGGAGTGGAGAAGAGGTCAAGCCCGGGGATGACAACCAGGAGGGATGCCGCTCACTATTGCCTGCTCAAAATACGAGAGGCCGCCCTTTTGAGGCAGCCTCTTAACCGGATCTATGCACACCGTTGCTTAAACAGGCGCACCACTAATTGGTAAACGTGATATTGAGATGGCCCTCGTCGAAATCAGCCCCCTCGGTTTTCCGTCCCACAAGAATGTTCGGAAGAACAATGCTCTTTCTGAAATTGTTAATATCGACAAGCAGTTCATCCCCCTTGATGTTCACATTCAATTTGGTGATTTCGACATTCGGCATATGCAGACGCAGCACATACTTACCGTCAACTTTATCCAGTTGCTGTGTTTTACCGTTTTTATAGAGCACCTCAACAGGGTTGTTGCCGGCAAAAAGCTGCTGTCCCAAAGCATGCAGCTGGTCGGTCCTGATAACTTCGCCGGCGACCTGGGAAGCCTTGAAAATCGGCAGGGGATAGAAGCAGTCGTCAATAACTTTCAGGTACTTCTGCTGCAGTGCGATGAGACTGGTCAGGTAGTCGTCGGATGAACTCTGCGGCAGGATCTTGTTTACGATAACAGCATCGAGCTTGTAACCGAAAAGATTAAGGTATGTCTGAACCCGAAGAGCTTCCTTGATTACCATGTTCTCGGGATTGACCACGACCCTGAAGGTGGTAATGCTCTTATCCTGAAGCATACCGTGCAGCTCCTTCATATGGTCATTGACCTCAGGCATAAGCTTGAAGATATTCTTCTTCGGCATAAACCGGTTCAGGAGCGGTGCCGCGAAACCTATCGCTTTTGAATGCCAGCCGCCAATCTTGTCGGAATACCACCCATAGGATTCCGGCATTCCAAGCAGCCGCATGGTTTCGCCTGTGGGAGCCGCATCGACAACAATAGCATCATAATCTCCTGATTTAGCCGCTTTCCATATGTGGCGCAGACTTATCATCTCCTCCATACCGGGAACAACCGCCAACTCTTCAGCAACAACTTCATTAGCACCGTCACTCATCAGAATTGATGAAAAATAGGAATACAGTTCATTCCAGTTCTCTCTGATCTCCGCCAGAACGTTGACTTCCATCGCAAAGAGGTTTTTTTCCACCTCCTGAGGCTGGGGAGTCAATTCAACACCCAGAGCGTCGGCCAGACTGTGAGCAACATCCGTGCTCATGATAAGAACCCTTTTACCATTGCGAGCAATTGAGGTAGCTGTGGCAGCTGAAACTGTTGTTTTACCAACTCCGCCTTTTCCCAGATAAAGAATAATTCTCATGTTTGTACTGAAAAACTATTGTGAGGATTTAACCTTGATTATTTGCTTTTTTATTGTGAGATCCCCGTAAAATTGAGTTAGGCTCAGGTTTTTTCTGTCTGTCCTTCCCCTCTTGCGTTTCATCCTGGCGGGCTTCCGACTCGATCGTTCTGTACACCCTTGACTCTTTTTCTTCTACCTGACTTTCATCAGCCTCTTCATGCTGAATTGATATTTTTTTTCGTACAACCTGGCTCTCATCCACCTCAGCCGCACTGTCCGGTTCCGACCGGGCGGTATCTTCAGCCTCTACCAGAGCGTCCCTGAGCTGTTCCTCCAGCGCTTGAGGAATATCTTCAGTTTCAGTATTCGCCTGTTCTTTTTTTTCCGACGCAGCCTTGCCGCTCCCTGAATCTTCAACTGACGAAACCTTCTTCCGCACTTGTTCCTGATGGGAAGACCCGAGGGGAATACCGGATTCCGACTCTTCCGGAACGTCAGCTATAATAGTTACTTTTTTCCTGTGAACACCCGCCTCATTCTCTTCGGAGGAACTCCCTGATTGAGCAGAAGAAATACCGGACTCGATATCAGGCAGGACCTGATCAAATGAGTCGCCGAAAACGCCACCCGGAGCTTCCTCGTTATCCATATGAATTTTCAGCTTCTTGCGCCTGGTGGTGCCGGTATAGTCGTCTTCAGACTGGGCTCCTGCGTTATCGGCGCCATGTGCATTTCCTCCTGCCGCAGAGCTGCCCCCGGAAGATTGCTGCCCGCCGGGCTTATTACCCATGGGACCGAAACTTTGCGTCATCTTGATCATTTTGCCGACTGAACCCAGAATGCCGTCATTTTTCACCGCCGTCTGTATGGCAGTAAGAACGAACTTCTCGGCCTGAGGATTATCGGAAATATTAGACACCAGCTCGTTAACCGCTTTCAGCACCGTAGCGACATCACCCGGGACATTCTGAAGATCTTTCATCACCTGATCCCGGAACCTGAACGGCGCCTCACCGACCATATCCTTCAAATTTCCGGCAATCCGCTTCAACGCCTCAGGATCTGTCGGCAGTAACCCCTCGATCTCCTTAGGGATGCCCGGCATCGACGGGCGGCGGGTTCCTGCGGACTGCTGAGGTGCAGCTCCTCCCGTAAAAGAGGGGCCGCGTGGCGGCCGGGCTTCAGAAGGGCTTCCTGAAGAAAACCCCATGGATGTTTTGTACTGCTCCAGAAGATCCTGGCCATATCCTATACGGCTATTTTGCTCCTGTACTGATGCCTGACCTGCCGAAGGCGAAAAAGAAAGAGGAGAAGGGGGGCAAATATTGACCCCGGACGCAAATATCTGCTCGGCTATCTGATCAGGTATTTCTTCGCGGAAATTGTTCCCCAGGTAATTCTCGATGGTTGACTCAATAATCGTGTGCAATGTACTGATCTTCTCAGCCTCAGCTATTTCAACCATATCAAATATGACGTAGACAGGCTCTTTTCCTTCCCTTCTGATTCTGAGATTGAGCGTGGCGAAATCATTGTCCTTGTTTCTGCTGTTAATCGAAACCGCTCCCAATGCAAACCTGTCGAGATAATCCTTGTTTGCCCCTCTTGCCCAGAGATAGACCGCCCTGTCTGAGTAAATCAGGTAATCCTGAAAGGCAATATTGCCCACCCTTTCCTGATGTGATTCATAGAAGACCCCATCAAAAAACGCTATTGGACGCTCTCCTGCATTGAGCAGTTGCTTTTGAAAAAACTCAGCGATATCACCCGCTTCAGCGTGTCCCGATACATACGTAGAAATAGTAGCCATCTCAAGTCCTGTGCTTTACACTGGTTTGCAGTACAATTCAGAAAGCAATAAAAATATGAAAACAAATAGAAATTATATAATAATATGCCATAGAACAACCCCACCCCCTTCTCCGATAAGCGCAGTCGTTACCGGACCTTCAATCATCGGTCATACATGACTCAATGCGGGAAGAGCACCGCAGGCGGGGGAACATACTCAAGACCAGTCGCCGTTTCGGTATGGCTATGATATGAATGGTGAAAATTTTTTACAGACTGTTTATCCGGCAGTCCCGTAAAATAAAAAAGGCAGTGGGTAGCGTAACGCTATCACTGCCTTTTTAGCTTGTTTGCTTGTTCGCTTACTTTGCGAATTTTGACTCAACCGCTTTGGTTGGTACAGCAAAACCGGAAACTTCAGGTGAAGAACCGCGAAGACTTCCGCCACCGCCGCCCATGTTGCCGTATGCATTACGATTAATTCTCATGGTACCTTTACCCAGAGAATCAAACAACATACCAACTGTTTCCCAGTGACCTTCTACCATAACCTCGAAGATACGACCGGCTGCGGCAAGGATATCGGTAAATACTCCTCCTCCACTCATAATTCCTCCTTTTGGAATTTAATTATTAGAAATTTAGCAGGTTAAACAGAAATAGATACTTTGAAACAATTTACGGTAAAATAAAAAAAACACAAAATTAAAATCACATTTGCGTCTCCAGACAACGCAGGATCATTTACTTTTTACCGCCGGACTGCTGAAAAGAACCCTTGACACCCTTAACGGTCTCGGAAGCCGACATACCGACATCACCAACAGCTGTTGCTGCATTTTCGGTCACGTTTTCAACATTCTTTACTGCATCCGAATACAGCTCACCTGCAGTTCGTGACACATCTTTGACGGTAATGGCCACCCTGTCAATGGTATCGCCGACCACACCGCTTGTAGAACCGAGCATTCTGCTGATTCCGGTGGCATCCACAAGAGAGCCGACTGTGCCGGACACGGTTTCCACGAGACTACCCGCCAGCTCAAGTCCACCCACGATAGCACTCTGCCCGGTAAGCAGCGCACCTTCAGCAAGAAAAGTCATGCGGTCTGTCAGCTCCAGATCTTTAAAGTCCTGACGAATTTTCTGATACGATTCACCCATAGTGCACTCTCCTTGGAGACCTTTTCAAGTCCCGTTATTTTTTTATTGATGTACCCTGAAAAAATGTAAACATAAAATCCATTACCAGCAAACCGCAACTGAATTCGGCCCACCAACAGCATCAAGCCCTGTTATATTCCTTCTCTCTGTGATGCTCTTTCTGCTTGTTGAGGTCAAACGGAATATGCAGCCACTTGTCCTTGAATACAGCATCTCCCGGCTCAAGCCCGGTAAGACTGATCGGGAGTGTAATGATTTTCCTCTGGTTTCCTATCTGAACGAAAAGTTCATCTCCGGTAACCCAGACATCGATATCAACCGGATTGGCGAACATAAGCTTCAATTGAACCTCATAGGTGTCACCACTCCTTTCGAACTTGATCGGAGGCTCATCGAACATAAGCTGCGAGGGATCTGAATCCCCATACATGTCTTTGGCAAACACATCGAGGGCTTGCAGGCCGACAATCTCCTGATCGTACATCTTGAGACGTTTTACCGGCAGCGGTGTGAATCCACTCTCGATCTCAAGAAGATATTTCTGCTGAATTGATTTCCATTTCTCAAGATATCCGCTGTCTTCCTTGACATCGAGCAGCCTGTTCACCAGAACCATATCCACGTTGAATCCATAGAGATTCAGATAGGTCAGTGCGCGCATGGTCTCCTTGATGGACATCTTTTCCGCGTTCATAACAAGCCGCACGGTAGAGTTCTTGTTATTGGTAAGGATCTCTCTGATATCTTCAAGCTCGTCAAAAACCTGATCGACAGAATCAATCGCATCTTCCGGAGGAATATAGTAGGCGATCTTGTCGGACATCTTTGAAAGCGGCTTACTGAGCGGCTTCATAATATATTTATTGACATTCTTTACCGCCTTCATACCCCATGAAAGGGTATCGGGCAGAGAAAGAAGCCGGAGCGTTTCACCGGTCGGAGCGGTATCGAGAACAAGTACGTCGTAGAGTCCGGAAGACTTGTATCGTTTTATTCTCAAAAGTGAAAACAGTTCTTCCATGCCCGGCAGGATAGTCATCTCATCAGCTACCACTCCTGAAACACCTTGAGCTGCGAACACCCTCGTATAATACTTCTGAACAGCCTGCCAGTTCTCTTTTAAATCGACATATGGATTTACTTCGATGGCATGCAGGTTCTCCTTGATCTTGGTAGGTTCAGGTCCTAAGGAGATATTAAAAGAGTCGGAAAGGCTGTGAGCAGGGTCAGTGGATAATACCAGCGTACGATATCCCATTTGCGACAAACGAACGGCTGTTGCAGCGGAAACACTTGTCTTGCCGACTCCACCTTTTCCTGTAAATGTTAAGATACGCATGAACCAAGCATTGAATTTTATTAGACTTTCAAAGTGTACAAGATATAACTATCGTGTCATTCTTCAAAAGCAGAAACGTCACTCACAATAGTGAATGTTTTTTCAATTTCTATGCATTTTATTTTCTGAGAACTCTTATTAGTTTGTAAATAACTACTACTGAAGGTTAACTTTTCCAGCAAAAGCCATATTTCATCACCGTTTCAGGTCTATTCCTCACTCATGCGCCCAGACTCAACAATATCCGACAACACAGTAACCATTACGGCCAGCCGGTGCCTCGGACAGGACGTTTCGCTCATTGAATTCCGCTGTCCTGAAATCGCCCGGACAGCAAGACCGGGAAACTTTGTCAATATTAAAATAAGCCCGAACAACGAGCCGCTGCTGAGAAGACCTTTTTCAATACACGCTGTCGATGGCGACAGCATTGCAATCATGGCGAAATCAGTCGGGTGCGGAACCGCGCTGCTCTGTGGCAGCCCTGTCGGTACGAAATTGCAGGTGCTGGGGCCACTGGGCAATGCATTCACCATAGACGAACCGCATTTTGAAACCGCCCTGCTGATATCCGGCGGTATCGGAACCGCACCGATGCTTTTTCTTGAAAAGACGCTTCTTGCTGCCGGAAAAAAAGTCCATCATGTTATCGGCGGCAAAACAAAAAAAGATATTCAGATCAGAAACCTGACAAATTGCCACATCGCCACGGAAGACGGTTCAGACGGATTCAGGGGAAACGTCATTGACCTTCTTCGCGAAAAAATTGAGTTTTTAGCGGTGTCGGGCCCGGTTAAGGTTTTTGCCTGCGGCCCGAATCCCATGCTGAAAGCTCTTGCAGTGTTCTGTCAACAGAAAAACCTGCCCTGTGAAGCATCTCTTGAATCGATCATGGGATGCGGAATAGGCATATGCTACGGATGCTCTGTAGAACTTAAAAACCTGTCCGGCAACGGAACATCAACGATACTCCTGTGTCAGGACGGCCCGGTCATCGAAGCAGGAAGACTTCTTATCTGATTTTTCCCAACACCCAAAGACATCTCTACATTATGGCACGCGGACTTAATAAAGCAATGCTCATCGGGCATCTCGGAACCGATCCTGAAATGCGGGTAACCCCTTCGGGTCAATCTGTCGTCAATTTCACCCTCGCAACAAACGAGAGCTTCAAAGACGGCGGCGGCAACTTGCAGGAAAGGACCGAATGGCATCGCATCGTCGCCTGGGGCAAACTCGCTGAAATCTGCAACCAGTACCTGAAAAAAGGGCGACAGGTATACGTTGAAGGCCGGCTGCAGACAAGAAGCTGGGAAGACAACAAAACCGGCGAAAAAAAATACATTACGGAAATCATCTGCTCCGACATGCAGATGCTCGGATCGGGCAGGGACCAGGGCGGTCAGGGATACGACAACAGCGCTTCATACCAGCAGCCGGCTTCCCGGAAACAGAGTTTCGGCAATGACAACCCCGAAGAGAGCACTCCCGACTCTGAAACAGAAAAGGACGACCTGCCGTTCTGACAACGCAAAAGCCTTGTTGAATTGTTGAATTGTTGAACTGTTGAACCTGTTGAGTTGTTGAGTTGTTGAGCTGTTGAACTGACAGTAGAGACTCACCCTGTGGGCGCCCCGTGAAATCCGCGCATCTATTTCACAGGAAGCATGATTGTTCTGTCATCCTCGGGCTTGACCCGAGGATCCATCTTCTGCCCAACGTTCGTATGGATACCGCCCCGTGTAACAAATAATAATATCACACAGGGCGACATGACTTTCAGACTGACGAACCACTCACAATCGGAAAAACAAAATAACGTTGAAAAAGCTTCAGAAGGACATCGCATCGGGAAAGATCGCGCCGATATATTTTTTTCACGGCCCCGAGAGCTTTCTGAAAGAGGAGTTCACTGATCTCATCAGGAAAAACGCGTTCCCTGCGGAACAAGATGCCGCCGTAAACACTACCGTGCTCTACGGACAGGATGTCACTCCGGGAGAGATTGTCTCAATGGCGTCGGAATTTCCCATGTTCACCGCTCGAAAGCTGATAATCGTCAAGCAGTTCGACAAGTTAAAAAAGCCGGGTTCGAGAGACAGACAAAAACTGCATATCGACCAGTTCATCCGGTATATCAACACCACGGCTGACTCAACGATACTGATACTCGACGCCGACCAGATTGACAAAAGGGATCTGCAGAAAGCCCCCTTCAGGGAACTGCAACCTTTCCGGCATGATTTCCCTCTGGTTACACACCCCGACATCTTTGCTTCCGACCGGGCATCACTCTATGGGTGGGAGTTCGAACCGGAAGCCCTGAAAGCATTCAGCGCGTATATACAGCCATCGTCGCGGGAGATAGCAAGAGAAGTGGAAAAGCTCGTCATGTACGCGTCCTCAAAAAGCAATGAAAAACGCATTACCGGTACCGACGTTTTCGAGTGCGTCGGTATATCGAAACAGTATAATGTCTTTGAGCTTGAAAAAGCGCTTGCAGGAAAAAATGTACGACTCTGCAGCGGTATATCCCTGATGATCATGGATCGGGAAGGACAGAAGGAAGGACTGATGAATATCGTTCGCTACCTGACAACCTTTTATATGAGAATCTGGAAGCTCCACTCTCCCGGCTCCCGTCAATTGCCTCTTTCAGAGACAGCCAAACTGCTCGGAATGTTCGGAAAACAGGAATATTTCGCGAAAAACTACCTGAACTATGCCTCGCGGTTCTCTCTGAAGGAAACCGAAAACGCCATTCTCGCCCTGCATCGGACCGATGCCGCCCTCAAAGGACTGGAAACCTATCCGGACGAAAAATACCTTCTTCTGCGTTTGATGCAGCACCTTCTTCAGCCCGATTTGTCAGGCTGAAGAAGCGTTTATTTGTTGAATTGTTTTCCCAATAATTTCAACAATTCCCCTTACATATAGTCAGATTGATTGTTTTTCGAGCTAAAGACTAACAATTTGTCTTCATTGGAAGTCATGCGAAAAAAGCTGAAATCAGCAATGGAATTTTCGTACCGAGTGCGGAAATGACAAGTCAAAAAAAAACCAACAGTTCAACGAATCAACACACTAAAGGACACCTCTAAAAAGTGTCATGAGCGGTTCGAGTGCAAGGCGGATGGAGCGCAGAAACCGGAGCGTACTGATAGTACGTGAGGATTTCGAGCACCACCCAACGCAGCAATCGAGACGCGCAATAAGTTTTCAGAGGTGCCCTAAAGCCATCCCTTCTCCCTGTACCAGGCTATAGTCGTATGCATGCCATCTTCCAGAGAGACTGCGGAGGTAAACCCGAGCTGCCTTTCCGCTTTCCGGGGCGAACAAACCCAGTAGTCCTGCACCATCTCGCTGACCTTGTCAGGATTTAAAAACCCTGACCGTCCGGTAACCGAGCTGATCGAACCCGCCACATATCCCAACATCTTCATCAACGATTTCGGAAGAGAAATGCTGAAAATACGCTTTACCCCGAGTTCTCTGGCGGCGGCAGCCGACAGCTCCTCCCATGAATAACCTTTCGGCGATGTTATATAATACATTTCACCTGTCCCTGCCGGCGATTCAGCTGCCATGACCATACCGCGGACCAGATCGTCGACATGCACAAGGCTTAAACGCTGTTTTTTGACATCGCCCGCCCCAAGCACAAGACCTTTTTGCAGCATCCGGATAAACTGCAGTACATCCCTGTCTCCCGGTCCATAGACCGCAGGCGGCCTGACAATGGTTACCGGCAGTCGATCCCTGAAAGAGAGACAGATCTTCTCAGCCTCGAGCTTGCTCTCACCGTAAACACTGACCGGTTTCGAATCATCTTCTTCCCTTGAGCCCGGATCGGGATTATCAGCCGGACCTGCCGCTGCAAGAGAAGAGACCAGCAGAAAACGCTTCAGTCCCGGATTCACCTGCATGACGGATTCAAGGAGATTTTTTACCGGAAGAACATTCCCGTCATAGAAACCCTTTTCATCCACTGATTTTGTCACACCTGCGAGATGGAAAACCATATCCATTCCTTCCAAGGCCTTCCTGAGTGAAGCAGGATCGTCGTACCTGCCCGTCAAAATTTCCACCTTCATTGACGAAGCTTTTCCGGGATCACTTTCCGGCCTTGTCAATACCCTGACGGTGTCACCTCTGCTTTTAAGATAATCGACAACAACAGCGCCGATGAAACCTGTCGCGCCGGTAACAAGAATGTTACGTCCCATAAGAGTCTCTGTATTTTTCAGTCATTCAGATCGGACAGATGAACATAGCACTATTAAAAAAGAAGTTACCACTTCAGAAAAAAAACAAAATTTTTAATACATTCATTATTTAACTTGTTATTCGAAGATGCGGCTGAGGGAATGGAATAGAAATAATCCGCTGTATTCTTCGCCGAGAGTAGAGAACGTAGAACAGAAATTGTACCGGCTCATAAGCAGCCATCATACTGAAGCAAATATTCAGTCCTGTGAATACACGCAAAGACCTTTTTAAAAAGTGCTACGACTTCACGCTGGCAGACGAAGTAAAAGCGCTCGGTATATATCCTTTTTTTCATCCCATCGAAGAAACAGAAGGCCCGGTCGTCTCATTTGGCGGCAGAAAACTTATCATGGCCGGATCCAACAACTACCTTGGCCTTACTGCCGACGAAAGGGTCAAGGAAGCGTCGATCAGCGCGATCAGGAAATATGGCACAAGCTGCTCCGGTTCCCGCTACATGACAGGAACTGTCAACCTGCACCTCGAACTCGAGGAGAAGCTCGCGGAGTATTTTGAAAAAGAACGGTGTCTCCTTTTCAGTACCGGCTACCAGACCGGTCAGGGAGTCATTCCGACACTTGTCCAGAGGGGAGAATATGTCATATGCGACAAGGATAACCATGCAAGCCTTGTCGCCGCATCGATCATGGCAGTAGGGCAATCGGGTAAGTTTGTTCGCTTCGCGCATAATTCGATGGAAGACCTTGAGAGAGTATTGCAGACTATTCCTGACGACGCCGGCAAACTGATCGTTGCAGACGGAGTTTTCTCCGTATCCGGAGAAATAGTTGAACTGCCGAGACTTGTGGAGCTCGCAAAAGAGTACGGAGCCAGAATACTGATCGATGACGCGCATGCCGTGGGCGTCATCGGAAGGGACGGACGAGGAACCCCTTCGGAGTTCAACCTGGTCGATCAGGTAGACCTCATGATGGGCACTTTCTCAAAAACGTTCGGTTCACTCGGCGGATATGTCGTAGGCGAACGTGATGTCATAAACTTCATCAAGCACAACGCCTCTTCTCTGATCTTCAGCGCGTCGCCGACACCGGCGAGCGTAGCCGCTGTCCTCACATCACTGGAAATTCTTAAAAGTGAACCCGAGCTGATCGAACGGCTCATAGTCAACACCGACTATGTCCGCCAGGGACTTGCCGCCGCAGGCTTCAAACTCATGCCTTCCAGAACGGCCATAGTATCGGTCATTATCGGCGACCAGATGAAGACCATGGTCTTCTGGAAAAAACTGTTCGATGCCGGAGTCTATGTCAACGCGTTCATCCGTCCCGGTGTGATGCCCGGTTTTGAAGCACTGAGAACGAGCTTCATGGCCACGCACGAAAAGGAACACCTCGACAAGGTGATCATGGAATTCAACACCATCGGCAGGGAGCTTGAAATACTATAAGAACACCACAGCCCGCAGCACCCGTCGCGCGCAATCCGATCTCAGGTATTCTACTACATCACCATCTTCTGTCTCTCAATAATCCCTCCCCTCTCAGAGACAGAAGTGTTTTTTTCTGGTATGCATTACTGGATTTTTGCACTTTCAATAAAATTCTGATAGCTTTCCACTTAGCAACACATATCCTTCCTGCAGAATAACATGCAGGTTTTTTTTCAGTAACGCACCTAACACAGAACGTCCATGGACACCAAGCATTACCAGGCATTCCCCCCTGTACGTTTGCTCCTCGCCGTTTTCCTGCTCACCGTCATACTCTCGCCCCTGCCCGCATGGGCTGCCGGTACCGTCACGGGAAAGATCACAGACAAAACGGATGGGGAAGGCGTGATCGGCGCTTCCGCACAGCTCGAGAACACGACCCTCGGATCAGCTTCCGACATTGAAGGTAACTTCACCATCGCCAACATCCCCGAAGGCTCCTACAGGCTCAAGGTAAACGCCATCGGCTACGCACCCTACTTCCAGACCATCTCGGTCAAAACCGGTGAAACCGCGACCATCAACCCGCAGCTCGCACAGACAACCGTCATGGCTTCGGAAGTTGTTGTGGGCGCAGCCCTCTACGAACAGGACCGGCTCGATGTGCCCGTCACAACCTCTGTCGTGACAACCGAAGAGATACGTGAAGAACCGAGTCCGTCACTCGACCAGGTCATCGAATCAGTACCGGGCGTCAATGTCACCCGTTCTGCGGGCTACAGCGCTGCCACAGTGCAGATCCGCGGTTCCAACACCTTCCAGGGCGGCGGCATCGGAACGCGCGTCAATGCTTTCTACGACGGCTTCCCGATCAACACTCCTGAAACCGGCGGCATTGTCTGGACCAACGTCAACATGAACGCTGCCGATAAGGTTGAAGTAGTCAAAGGTGCAGCCTCAACACTTTACGGTTCAGGGGCAATGGGCGGTGTGGTCAACGTCTTTGGACATTTGCCTGATAAGTTCGAAGTAACGGCAGGTATCAGTGGTGGATTCTACGATTCTCCACCGGATAGCGATCAGAGTGTCTACCGTGACGGCTACACCCCCTGGCTGTGGAACAGCTATATCGGTATCGGCAATAAAACAGACAAGTTCAATTACAACTTACTCTACAGCCACAGCGAAGACGATGGTTATCGCGAAAATTCTCAGACCCTTCTCAATGACGTGAAGCTGAAAGCACGTTACGACATTAATTCTGATCAATACTTACAGCTCACATCTTTTTACAATCAGACCGAAGCAGGTTATGTAAGCACATGGCCATATGATCTTGTCTCACTCACACAAACCGGAGCAGAATATAACGCTCATCCTGAAAGGGCCTACGATCTCGCTGATGATGTTTACACGGACGATATCGTCAAAAGGAAAAATATACTGGTCGGCCTGAATTACGTCAATTTGCTTAGCGATGATCTGAGCCTTGACTCACGGGTATACTATACCAGAAACGAGTACAGGATAAATTACAATCCAAGCGACACACTGCAACAGTATCTCACAGAGGAGATGCTTCTGAACAACCCGGCCCTTCAGGGTAGCCTCACCGGAGCTGGCATCGGCATAGGATCAGCAGCTGCAGCAAATATATGGAATTCACCCGGCTTCCCTCAAGCAGCATATGGGTTTGACCAAAGTGCCTTTACGAACGACTTTCTTTATGTGGGCTTTGATCCGGACGGCCCCGGCCCCGCTCCACCGGTCCCTCCTTTTGTGCCATCATTTGTCGACGGAGTCAACACAAACCTTACAGGTTTTCCCTATGAGCGTCAACCCGGGGAGTTTAACGAGAACATCTCCAACCGGTTCGGTGCAGGATTTAAACTCGACTGGCGGGCCAGCGATCAGCACCGCCTCTTGTTCGGCCTGGACGGCAACATTGTAGACCTGGCGTCAACCCAGTACAGAGCTGACCTGCCGGTTTACGGAGAGCTCGGAGAGATAAAAGAGAAAAACGCCGCGCTCTTTATACAGGACGAGTTCAAGATGGCAGACTGTCTAACCGCTCTGCTCTCGCTTCGGTATGACTGGAGCGGCATTGATGCCGATGAGGTCACCTATAACAAATATGAATTCAACCCCCAAACGTTCAGCGTTGAAAGTACTGTAGCAACCGATCCTATAGCTAACAAATCCGTCGACGCCATCAGCCCGAGAATTGCGCTGAACTACAAACCGACGTGTGATTTTTCACTCCGCGCATCGGCAGGCAAAAGTTTCCGGGCACCGACGCTTTCCGAACGCTTTGTACGTGATGCCGGTCTTTTTGTCGGTAATCCCAATCCGGCTCTTGACAAGGAAACCATGACCGGTTATGAGATAGGGTTCTTCAAAAACTTCGGCGACAAGGTCTCTCTCGATGTAGCAGCTTATCTTAATGATTACGACAACCTGATTGAGTCAAGAAACCTTAACCCTTCTGGTTTTCCGATCATTTTCATGTATGAAAACATAGCCAAGGCACGCATCTGGGGCATCGAGACCAGCCTGAACATCCGTGCTTCAGATGTGTTCAACCTCGGACTGGGCTATGCCTACATGAACGCCAAGAACAAAACAGAGGGCGACGCGTCGCTGGCCGGCAGTCAGAACCCTGATCCCGACTGGCTGCAGTACCGCCCTGAGCATACGGCATCGGTCAGCGCCACATGGAAGGCGACCAAACGCCTGGCCCTGAACACCAACGGTCGTTATGTCAGCAAGTACAAGGCGGTCAGCACCTATCCCAATCCGGAGGGAGAAAACTACCCTGGCGGGTTCATTGTCTTCAACGCAGGCGCGAAATACCAGGCGACAGACAACATTGGTGTTTCTCTTCTCTGCCGGAATATCACCAATGAACAGTATGAGGAAGCGGAGTGGTACCGTTCTCCCGGCAGAAACTTCGTTCTCAGCCTTGATTTTCTCTATTAAGACAGCCTTACGGCAGGTCATCCAACACAAACAAGCCCCTTTTCCGAGGGGCTTGTTTCGTTATGCGGCATGACATCTCATCACGTATTTTCACCATCATACGGCCAGTCATAAACGCTTGTTCACTATTCTTTCAAAGCTCAAGTAAGACTTTACTATTCACCAAACTATTATTACATTTGGTATTCTATTCTGGAATTACCTTAACCAATGCTGACCTTCGTTTCCTATGCAGAGTAAAATCAAAATTGCAGCCGTCGTCGGGATGGAACAGTGCAATCAGCGAGTGTGGCGAGAAGTATCGGATAAAATCAGCCGGTATGCTGAACTGACCCAGTGGACAGACCAGGACCTGGAACACCAGAATCCTGAAGCTGCCGAAGCCATCCGAAACGCAGACTGCGTCTTTACGACACTCATTCAGTTCAAAGGGCAGTCTGACTGGCTCAAGGAACAGATAGAGCAATCGAACGTCAGAACTGTTTTCGCATACGAATCGATGCCCGAAGTCATGCAGATGACCAGGGTTGGCAATTATGTTGTCTCAGGCGATGGCAGCGGTATGCCGGACATCGTGAAAAAAGTAGCAAAAATGCTGGTTAAAGGCCGTGATGAAGACGCCCTTTACGGCTATATGAAACTGCTCAAGATCATGCGGACGATGTTGCCGCTGATCCCGAAGAAGGCCAAGGATTTCAAGAACTGGATGCAGGTCTATACCTACTGGATGCATCCTACGGCGGAAAACCTCGCCAGCATGTTCAATTACATCATGTCGGAATACTTCGAAGTATCGGTCAAGGCCGATAAAGTCGTTGAAGTACCGACGATGGGCTTTTATCATCCTGAAGCTCCCGACTATTTCAAGGATTTGAACCACTACACCAAATGGAACAAAAAGCGGGACAAAAAATCCAAAGAAAAACATAATATCGGACTGATCTTTTTCCGCAAGCACCTGCTTCAGGAAAAAGAGTATATCGATAACACCATACGGGCTATCGAGGCGAAAGGCCTGAATGTACTTCCTGTCTTTGTTATGGGGGTAGAGGGACATGTGGCGGCAAGGGAATGGTTTGTGAACGCCGATCTCGATATGCTGATAAACATGATGGGCTTCGGTTTTGTCGGAGGTCCGGCCGGTGCGACGACGCCGGGCGCGTCCGCAGCTGCCAGGGATGAAATACTCACCTCTATTAACGCTCCGTATGTTGTTTCTCAACCGCTCTTTATACAGGACT